>JACADX010000021.1 GCA_013389125.1 Parvularculaceae bacterium
CCTATTCGACGGGAACGATCAGCCTCGACAGCGCCGCCTACATGCCGGCGCTCGCCGCGATCCGGGATCCCGGATCGGGTCTTTCAGGCGCGAGAGTCCGTCAGGACGAAACCGAACTCTTGATGCGCCAGCTGCGCGATCCGGCCAAGCTCGCGGAAGTCTGGACCAAGTGGCACGACTACGCGGCGGTGATGAAGGCCGACTACCAGCGCCTTGTCGAGATCGCCAATGAAGGCGCGAAGGAGCTCGGCTACAAGGATGTCGGCGCGCTCTGGCGCTCAGGCTACGACATGAGCCCCGAGGAATTCGAAGCCGAGACCGACCGGCTCTGGAGCCAGGTGAAGCCGCTTTACGATCAGCTGCACTGCTATGTGCGCGCCGAGCTCAACGAAAAATACGGGAACGAGGTCGTCCCGCTCGACCAGCCGATCAGGGCCGATCTTCTCGGCAACATGTGGGCGCAGGAATGGGGCTCGATCGGCGACATCGTCTCCGTCGGCGCGGGCGGACAGTCGATCGATCTCGACAAGCTCCTTGTCGCGAAGAAATACGACCCCGTCAAAATGGTCAAAACCGGCGAGACCTTCTTCACTTCGCTCGGCTTTGCGCCGCTTCCCGAGACCTTCTGGGAGCGCTCGCAGATCGTGAAGCCGAAAGACCGCGAGGTCGTCTGCCACGCCTCCGCGTGGGACATCGACCTTAAGGATGACTTGAGGATCAAGATGTGCACGACGGTCGGGGCGGAGGATTTCACGACCATCCATCACGAGCTCGGCCACAATTTCTACCAGCGCGCCTACAAGGACCAGCCGGTTCTGTTCCAGAACGGCGCCAATGACGGCTTCCACGAGGCGATCGGGGACATGGTCGCGCTGTCGATCACGCCGGAATACTTGAAACAGATCGGGCTCATCGATCAGGTTCCTCCGGCCTCGGAGGATCTCTCCTTGCTGATGCGCCAGGCGCTCGACAAGATCGCCTTCCTTCCGTTCGGGCTCATCGTCGACAAATACCGCTGGAAGGTCTTTTCGGGCGAAATCGCGCCGGACAAATATAATGACGGCTGGTGGAAGCTCAGGACCGAATATCAGGGAATCCGTCCGCCCTCGGCGCGGCCGCCCGGCGGATTTGACGCCGGCGCGAAGTATCACGTGCCGAACAGCGTTCCCTATACGCGCTATTTCCTCGCGCGCATCCTTCAGTTCCAGTTCTACAAGGCCGCCTGCGACCAGATCGGCTGGACAGGGCCGCTTCATCGCTGCTCCTTCTACGGCTCGAAAGAAGTCGGCGCGAAATTCAACGCGATGATGGAGATGGGCGCCTCGAAGCCCTGGCCGGACGCGCTCGAAGCGTTCACCGGCTCGCGCCAGATGGACGGCTCCGCGATCGTCGCTTACTTCAAGCCGCTGATGGACCATCTTGAGGAAGCGAACGCCGGTCGCAAATGCGGCTGGTGAGCCGCCGATCGCCAGGTTCCGGATGAGCCTTCAGAGCCCGCGCCGCCTGTCGTCTCGGCTGCGCGGGTCGAGGCGTCGAGGAAAGATGCGGCTCAAAGGCGTCAGCAGGATTGTGCGCGGGCCAGGCGCGGTGCGCGCGCCGGCTCCCGCCGGACGCGAAATCCGCCTATAGGCGGCGACGCCGCTAAAGGACTTCGCCGATGGCTGCCGCCGCAATCACGGTCGAGCCGGTTTCCGGCCCCGCGGGACGCAAGGCGTTCATCGCGGCCGGCAAGGTCGCCTACATGGGCGACCCGCATTATGTCGCTCCCCTGGAATTCGAGGTCTCCGCGCGCCTCGACCCTAACGCCAATCCTGCGCTCAAGGGAGCGGACGTTCAGCTTTTCATTGCGAAAAAGGACGGCGCCGTCGCCGGGCGCATTTCCGCTTTCATCAACCCATTGCATCTCGCGACCTACCACGACGCGACCGGGCATTTCGGCTTTCTCGACGCGATCGACGACGCCGAGGTCTTCGCGGCGCTCTTGAAGACCGCGGAGGAGTGGATGCGCGCGCGCGATATGAAAAAGATCGCGGGGCCGTTCTCGTTCTCGGTCAATGAGGAATGCGGGCTCCTGATCGACGGCTTCGATGCGCCGCCTTACGTCATGATGCCGCACGGCCGGCCCTGGTATGCGGCCCATGTCGAGGCGGCGGGCTACAAGAAGGCGATGGACATGTATGCGCTCCGCTACATTCCGCGCCGCCAGTTCATCCCGGAAAAGCGCATGAAGTTCGTCGAACGCGCGCTTTCCTCGCCGAAGGTCAAGATCCGCACGCTCGACATGAGGAACTTCAATCGCGAGATCGCGACCCTTGTCGACATCTACAAAGACGCGTGGAGCGACAATTGGGGCTTCGTGCCGATGACCGAAGCGCAGATCGCCCATATGGCGAAAGAGCTCCGTCCGATCATCGAACCCTACAACATCATTTTTTGCGAATATGACGGCGAGCCGGTCGCCTTCGGCCTCGTCCTGCCGAACGTCATGCAGGCGATCCGCGATTTCGACGGCAAGCTCCTGCCGTTCAACTGGGCGAAGCTCTTATGGCGGTTGAAGGTCAAGAAGCTTCCCGAGGCGCGCATGCCGCTGATGGGCGTAAGAAAGAAGCTCCATGGCAAGCCGATCGGGGCCGCCTTCGCCTACAAGATCATCGAGATGGTGAATTCTTCTAACATGGACCATGGCGTCGTCGCCTCGGAGCTTTCCTGGATCCTCGAGACCAACAAGGACATGCTGACCATGCTGACTGACATGGGCGGGGAGATCTACAAGACGTATAGGATTTATGAGCGGGGGTTGTAGTCACATAATACTACTGGGGCAGCTTGCGTTGACGCAATCGACGTTCCTCAGATCGGGGGCATCGGAGTCGCGAGGCTGCCGCATTCACTCCTCCAGCTTTCGCGCGACCATGTCGAGCAGTGAGTATCTCCCCGTTCGCAGCGCCTCGAGATAGCTGTCGCGGACGATCGTGCGCCATTCGTCGTCGGTCGGCCGCGCGACGCCCGCAAAGCGCGCATAGTCATTGCGGTGGAGCGCGGCGATGCGCGCGCCGTTGAAGACCGCCGCCGGTTGCTTGAACGCTTCCGCCTCGGCGTCGGCCGCCGATATTGCGTAGATCTCGCAGGTGTAATCGCGTTCGGTTTCGATGGTGACGCCGTCGCGGAAGTAGACGTGGACGATTTGATCGCCATAGCGCGCGGCGCAGCCGGGTCCGGCGCTTGACGCGGGCTCAAGGACGTCGCCGGCGACGGGGAAGATTAAGCTGTTCGAGCCGCGCATATGCCTGACTAGCCGTTGCGCGCAAGCCGCGTCATCGGCGCGTCCGACCGCCTCGCAGGCGCTCGCGACCCAGCGCGCGATGTCGTGCGCCGGAGCGCTCAGGACGTAAACGATCGCCGAAAGCCCGCCCTGTTCATAAGCGCAGCGGCGAACGTCGAACCCGGCATAGGCGGGATCGGAAATCGCGGCGCTCTCGCATTGGCCCTCGACATAGCGGCCGCGCGAAACGTCGCCGAGCGCTTCGAGCGCAGCGGCGAAGACGGGCGTGTCGAGAACGGGGTCCGGCGGAACCGGCGTCAGCACGGTCGGCGCGTCGGATGCGGGGCTTGCCGAAGGCGCGCTTGTTTCGGGCGTCGACGCGCACGCCGCCGTCGCAATCGCCATGAAGGTCGCCGCCGCCTGCTTCATCGCCGCCTCCCACCCAGAGGAGGGAGCTTACCGCAAAAACGGCTCGTCGAAACTGCGCAATTTCCGCGAATGCAGCGTGCCGCCTTCCGCCTCCGCGCGCAGGAGTTCGATGGCGCGAAGGCCGATCGCCAAGTGCTCCGAGACGCGCGCCTGGTAAAACGCGTCGGCCATGCCGGGAAGCTTGATCTCGCCGTGCAGCGGCCGGTCGGAGACGCAAAGCAGCGTGCCGTAGGGAACGCGGTAGCGAAAGCCGTTCGCGGCGATCGTCGCCGATTCCATGTCGATCGCGATCGCGCGCGACTGATTGAGGCGGACCGCGATCTTCTCGAAATTGAGCTCCCAGTTGCGGTCGCCGGTCGTCACGACCGTGCCGGTCCTTAGATGCTCCTTGAGCTGACCTTTGGGGATGCCGCCGACCTGCTCGACGGCCGCCGTCATCGCGAGCTGCACTTCCGCGATCGTCGGCAAGGGGATCGAGGGCGGAAGCACGTCGTCGAGGACGTTGTCCTCGCGGAGATAGGCGTGCGCAAGCACGTAGTCGCCGAGACGCTGGGTGCGGCGAAGCCCGCCGCAATGGCCGATCATCAGCCAGACATGCGGACGCAGGACCGCAAGATGGTCGGTGATCGTCTTCGCGTTCGACGGGCCGACGCCGATATTGACGAGCGTCACCCCCTCGTGCCGGCCGCTGACGTAGTGATAGGCAGGCATTTGCGGCTGTTTCGAAAGCGGCGGCTTTGAGGGAGCGGCCCCCTTTTTCGTCACGCGGTCGCCGGGTTCGATGAGCGCCTCGATCTCGCCCGCCTCGACCTTTTCGCGTCCGAGCGCGATGAATTCGTCGACATAGCGCTGATAGTTCGTAAACAGAATGAAATTCTGGAAGTGCTGCGGGCTCGTCGCCGTGTAGTGCTGGATGCGGTGAAGCGAATAGTCGGTGCGCTCGGCGGTGAAAAGCGAGAGGGGCAGGGCGCCGCCGCGCTCAAGGATCATGCCACCGTCGACGATGACGTCGTTCGTCGCGATGAGGTTCGGCATGTGGAAATAATGCTGCAGCTCCTCGCGCTGGCTCGGGGAGAGGCTCGCCGTCGCCTGTTCGAGCGCGAAGGTCAAAGGGATCGGCGTGCGCGATCTTCCGACGAAGAGACTGGCTTCGAACTTTTCCGTGATGCGTCGAAGCTGGTCGAGAAGATAGTTGGCGAACAGCTTCGGCGCCGTGATTGAAGCCCCGTGAAGGCTCGGCGAGGCGATCTGGCCGAGCGCAAGGCTCCCGGTCTGGATCGAGCGCTCGGCCGGCACTTCGGCGCAGAGATAAGGGTAGGTCGGCGCGTCGAAAGCGCCCATTTTCAGTCTTCCCGCCGCGTAGTCGGCGAACCGTTTTCCGGCGACGCCGATCGCTTCGTCATAAAGATCGATCAGCCTCTGGACGGCGGCTTCGGGGCTCGCGCAGTGCTTCAATTGGTCGGCCGGCGCGCCTGTCGGCGGCTTCAGGCTCATGTCACATCCCTTTTTCCGCTTGTCCGGCGCGAGAATAGCCGAGTTCGAGGGCGCCGCCAGCGAGCCTACCCGAAGGGCCGAGCGAGCTTTGTCGCCGCCTTGTGCGCGAAGACGAGCGCCTTGTCGCGAAGCGGCGCCGCGCCCGGCGGCGGCGGGTCGCCGCCGCGCTCGCGGACCCAGTGATTGGCGATGCGAAGGCGCGCCTCGTCGAGCGACCAGCGGCTCCGCCAGGTGATCGAGAACGAGACCGAAGGTTCGGGCCCGTTCTTCACCCAATGCGGCGCCTTGACCGGCACATAAAGCGCGTCGCCCGGATGAAGGTCGTGCGCGACCGCGAGGGAGTCGAACTCGGGCCGGTGCTTGAGGTTCCGGTGCGCCTCGCCCGCGTGATAAAGCTCGTGCTGCTCGTCGCTGACGACCCCCTTGTCGGTCGGGAAGATGTGGAAGCGCTTCGTCCCCTTCATCTGCATCAGGATGTTGTGTTCGGGATCCATGTGGAATGGCGTCACTGAGCCGGGCGACGAGATGAAAATGAAGCCGAGCTTCTTCTCCATCGGCCCGGTCGCGGCGCGCGCGGATTCCTCGATTTCCGCAAGGCAGCGCTCGAGCGCGACCTTGTAGGCCGGAACCTGCTCGACGTTTTTGAGCGCCATCCACGACCTGCAATCCTTGATGCGCCGCACCGTCTCCTCGATCGAAAGGCCGTTCGACGGCGTTCTCGACGGATCCTGATCGACCGAAACGTCGCCGGCGTTGTATTCGACGCTCGATTGCGGGAGCTCCTTGGCGAGCGCGACCAGCGCTTCGAGCGAAAACAAGGGATCGTTCGAGAACGCATGGCGCAGACGCGCCGGTTCTTGCGGATAACGGCCGGAAAGCGCCGCCGCAGGGCTCTCAAAGATCGCCATCGCCCGCTTCCCTGTTCGCGGACGCCCTAAGGCGCGCGCGGCGGGCCTCACCCGTTTTCTCAAGATTAGTCAGAATGCTGAATAATAGCTTTGACGGCGCGTCGCGGCGGCTGACATTGAGCGCGACGATCGTCCGCCGCTCGCGCCAGAGCGAATTGATCATCGGGTGATCCTTGCTGGCGCAGGAATCGATGAAGGAAAGGCCGCGCTCGGCTTCAAGCGCCTTCATCATCTCGATTTCCAGCATCACGCCCGGCGAATACCGCGCGTAAGCCTCGTCATAGGCGATCTTGAAGGAAAAGCCCGCGCCGCCGTCAATGAAATTGACGATCATCGCGATCGGCCTGCCGTCGTGCGTCAGTCGGTGAAAGCGCAAGGCGCCGCCGTCGCAGGCGCGAAGGAGCGCGTCGGCGAAGAATTGCGATGCGGCGGGATCGCTGGCGAGCGCTGTCCCCTCGCGGCCCTTCCAGCCGGCGCTTTCAAGGGCGAGGAAATCCGCCGTCCAACCTGGAAGAGCCGTCCGGTCCCGGAGCGTTTCGAAGGCGACGGCGCCCTCTTCCTCGAGGCGAGTCCGGAGGCGACGCAGTTCCTTGCGTTTCTTCCCTCGAAGCGCGATCTGCAAATAAGCCTCGGTCTCGTAGCCGGCGCCGAGCAGCGCGCGCTCATAGCGGCCCGATTCACCCGTCAGCCGGCCGTTTTCCGCCGCGACGGCGCGCGCGGCGGCGAAAATCGGACCGCTGGCGTCGAGGTGGCGAAGGCGAAAGAAGGCGCCGTCCTTCTCCGCGAGATCGAACAGGGCGGCGAGCGCCGCCTTTTCACATCCCCGTCGGATCAGCGGCGCTGCAAAGAAGCAGTGCGGATGCATCCATGTCGCAAGATAGGAAACCGGCAGGCGGGAATAACCATGAAGGCGCGCAAGCGGCGAAAGCGCAAGAAGGCGGCCGTGGCGATCTTGCACGATCGCAAGCCTCGGCCATTCACCGCCGAACGCGTCGAGCGCTGGCGGCAGCAGCGCCGGCCCGTAAAAGGGGTTCGGCTCGACGGCGTTCGCGGCAAGGTCCGTCCACAAGGGCAAAAGCGCGGCGATGTCGGCGGCGAAGCTTGCACGCGCGACGACCGCGCCGGCCGCCGTCGCTTCCATATGACGAGAAAGGACCGCCTGTCCTTGCATTTGCCTTAAGGCCCCCAAGCAGAAGCGCGCATGCGCCGCTCAAAACGGGACGCCAGCCTTTCGACGGGGCCGGACGCCCGCGCGTTGATGCAGGCTTTAAGCCTATCAGGCCGCATCCTCGCCGGCCAGAATGTCGCGCTTGCCGGCGTGGTTCGCCGCGCCGACGACGCCTTCCTCTTCCATGCGCTCCATCAAGGTCGCGGCGCGATTATAGCCGATCTGGAGCCGGCGCTGGATATAGGAGGTCGAGGCCTTGCGGTCCCGCAAGACGATCGCCACTGCCTTGTCGTAGAGCGCGTCGCCTGACGAGGTGTTGCCGCCGATGTCGAGACCGTCAAAGGCGCCGTCTTCGTCCTCGTCCTTGAGTTCGGTGACTTCCTGCACATAGGAAGGCGAGCCCTGCTTTTTCAGGAACGCAACGACCTTCTCGACTTCCTCGTCGGAAACGAAGGCGCCGTGGACGCGCCGGATGCGCCCGCCGCCCGCCATGTGCAGCATGTCGCCCATGCCGAGAAGCTGTTCGGCGCCTTGCTCGCCGAGGATCGTCCGGCTGTCGATCTTGGACGTCACCTGGAAGCTGATCCGTGTCGGGAAGTTCGCCTTGATTGTGCCAGTGATGACGTCGACCGACGGGCGCTGCGTCGCCATGATGAGGTGGATGCCGGCGGCTCTCGCCATCTGCGCAAGGCGCTGCACCATGCCTTCGATGTCTTTCCCGGCGACCATCATGAGGTCGGCGACCTCGTCGATGACGACGACGATGAAGGGCATCGGCTCGTATTTGAGCTCTTCAGTCTCGTAGATCGGCTCGCCCGTCTCCTCGTCATAGCCGGTGTGGACGCGCCGGGTCAGCGTTTCGCCCGCCGCCTCCGCCTCGGCGAGGCGCTGATTGAAGCCTTCGATGTTGCGGACGCCGACCTTCGACATCCGGCGATAGCGCTCCTCCATTTCGCGCACGGTCCATTTGAGGGCGACCACGGCCTTCTTCGGATCGGTGACGACGGGCGCAAGCAGATGCGGGATGCCTTCGTAGACCGAAAGCTCGAGCATTTTCGGATCGATCATGATCAGCTTCGCATCGTCAGGGGACAGACGATAGAGCAGCGACAAGATCATGGTGTTGATGCCGACGGACTTGCCGGAGCCGGTCGTCCCGGCGATGAGGAGGTGCGGCATGCGCGCAAGATCGGCGTAAACGGGCTCGCCGCCGATCGACTTGCCGAGCGCAAGCGTCAGATCGCCGCGGCTCGACTCGAATTCCTCGGCCCCCAGGAGCTCGCGGATATAGACGGTCTCGCGGTCGATGTTCGGCAGTTCGATGCCGATGACGTTCCGTCCGGGAACGACCGCGACCCGCGCCGCGACGGCGCTCATCGACCGCGCGATGTCGTCGGCAAGGCCGATGACGCGCGAGGATTTCACGCCGGCGGCGGGCTCAAGCTCATAAAGCGTGACGACGGGACCGGGGCGGACGGCGATGATCTCGCCCTTGACGCCGAAATCCGCGAGCACGTTTTCGAGCATGCGCGCGTTCTGTTCGAGCGCCTCGTCGGAGACGACTTTCGTCGCCTTCTGGAGGGGCTTGGCGAGGAGGCTGAGCGCCGGAAGCTCGTAAGAGCCCGGCTTGAAGACCGGGAGTTCAGGCTGCGCTTCGCGCGTCTCGCGCCGTCCCGGCTTTTTCTTCTTCTCCTCCTCGCGGATGATGTTGCGCTTGCGCGACGGCGCGACGAGCGGCGGCTCCGCTTCCTCGTCCGCGTCATCGGAATGATCCTCGTCGTCATAGTCCGCGTCCTTATCGGCGAGATCTCCGGCGGCAGCGGCGGCGTCGACCCTCGATATCGCGTCAAAGCGCTCCGCAGCGAAGTCGCGAAGGCGCAGCCCGAACGTTTCAAGCTCGACGATCGCCGCCTCGACCCGCGTCAAGGTGAGGCCGCAGGCGAAAAGATAGGCGCTGGCCCCCGCCGTTCCGAGAAGCGCGGCGGCGAAGACGCCGGGCGCCGGGACGCTCGCGGCCGAAGCGAGCCCGACGAGGGCGTGCGCAACGCCGTCGCCGACGACGCCGCCGAGCGCGGCGGCGTAAGGCCAGCTCGCCGGCGTCGGCGCGATCGAAAGGGCGCCGGCGAGAATGACGAAGGAGAGCGGGCCGAGGACAAGGCGCAAGATGACGTCGCGAGGCGTTCGCTCACGGGGGAGATCGTCAGCGCCCTTCAGCGCCGCATGCGCGCCCCAGATGACGAGCGGCGGTATGGCGAGGAGCGCCGCGCCCCCGAAAATCTGGAGAAGGAGATCGGCGACGGCGGCGCCAAGCCCGCCGGCCCAGTTCGACGCCGGCCTCGCCGTCGCATTGTTAAGGCTCGGGTCGCTGATCGAAAATGTCGCGAAGGCGAGGACGAGCCAAAGACCGATGGCGATCATTGCGGCGCCGCCGGAGCGCGCCAGCGCCTGCCGCCGCCATCGCTCGAGGCGGTCCGCCATCGTCAACCGCGGACGAGGACGCAAATGTCTGGCGCGCGCGGGGCGTTTGGTCATGGACGCAGCAAAGCCGGCATTGCGAACACCCTTCATGCCATGACGTCGACGCCAAAGGGTTAACGCGCGTTAACCCTTTGCGTCAGGGTTCGGCGAACTCGGGATAGGCGCTGACGCCGAGGATCGCCTGATCGACGCCCGCGAGCTCGTCTTCGGCGCTCACCCGGGCGCCGATCGAATACTTGATCGCGATCCACAGGAGCGCGCTCATCGCGAAGGAAAAGCCGGCGATCATGCCGGCGCCGACAAGCTGCCCGAGGATCGACGCATCGGCGTTCGTCCACGGCACGACGGCTGCGCCCCAGACGCCGCAGAAAAGATGCGCCGGCGCTGCGCCCCTCGCGTCGTCGATGCGCAGCCGTTCGAGGAGCGGTCCCCCCGCCGTCACGATGACGCCGCCGAAAGCGCCGATGAGAGCGGCCTGCCAGAGCGCCGGCGAAATCGGATCCGCCGATATCGCGACGAGTCCGCCGATCGCGCCATTGACGACGAGCGCCGGATCGACGCGCTTGTAGATCATCGACGACATGACAATCGCAGCGAGAACGCCGCCCGAGACGGCGAGATTGGCGCTGACGACGACGCCCGCCGCGCCGATGGCGTCGCCGATCGCGCCGAAGGGCTGCGCCGAACCCGCAACGAGACCGAGCCCTGAAAGCCAGACGATCAATGCTCCGACTACGGACAACGGGACGTTCGACGCTAGCGGCGCAGACGCTCGCTTCGCAGGAAATCGCCCACGCCGCGGGCCGACGATGATCGCGCCGGCGAGCGCCGCCGCGCCGGCGGAGGCGTGAATGATCGTCGCGCCCGCCCGGTCAAGGAATTTCCAGTCGGCTTCAAGATAGCCGCCGCCCCAGTCCCAGGACGCGGCGATCGGATGAACAAGCCCGGCGTAAAACGCCGTGAACAGGAGAAACGCGACGAGTCTGACGCGCTCGGCGAGCGCGCCCGAAATGATCGCGGCCGCGACCGCGACAAGCGCCGACTGAAGGAAAAACCCCGCGGCCGATGCGCGCCCAGCCCCGACGGGATCGACGTCCTTCGCGCTCCAGAGCGCGAAGGAGCCGAG
>JACADX010000216.1 GCA_013389125.1 Parvularculaceae bacterium
GAAATCGCCGCCTATTAGCGACGGCGCTTGCATCAGCGCGCATTGTCCTTGCGATTGAATCGACGGCCTGCGACCTTATCTTGCAGAGTGGCGGCAGGATGGGGCGAGCAATATGTGCGCAGGCGCCGGATTGAGGATTTGGTTCTTTCTCGCCGGGATGCTCGGATTTCTCTGCGGGCTCGGCGCGGTTTATCCAGCAAAGGCGCAATCGGCCGATCCGACGCGCGAAGCCGTCATCCTTAAAATCGACGGGCCGGTGACGCCGGCGAACGCCCAATATCTCGCGCGCGAGATCGGCGAGGCGTCGGCCGCCAAGAAGGAGCTCATTGTCATTGAGATCGATACGCCGGGCGGCCTCGTCGATTCCATGAAGACGATCATCAAGGCGGTTTTGGCGTCCGAAACGCCGGTCGCGACCTATGTTTCGCCGCAAGGCGCGCGCTCAGCCTCCGCCGGCCTCTACATCATGTACGCCGCCCACATTTCGGCAATGGCGCCGAACACCAATACGGGCGCAGCGACGCCGGTCGAACTTGGCGGCGCGCCTGGCGAAGAAAATCCGTTCGAGGAGAAAGGGAAAAACCGCGGCGAGGAGAAACCTTCAGCGCCGGCCGAACCCGTCTCCGAAAACGCGCCGAAACCGGACGAAAACGCCGCGCCCGCAGCGGAAGGGACCGACAAGACGCCGCCGCTCGCCAATTCCGACGCCATGCGCGCCAAGGTCATCAACGACTCGGTCGCCTATATCCGGGCGCTTGCCGAAGAGCATGGACGGAACGCCGACTGGGCCGAAAAGGCCGTCCGCGAGGCGGCTTCGGTGACGAGCCGGCAGGCGCTGGAGCTTGGCGTCATCGACCTCATCGCCGATGATCTCGACGACCTCCTCAAACAGATCGATGGGCGAACGGTCGCAACCGTCGCCGGCGAAAAGACGCTGCAAACGCAAAATCTCCTGATCGAGCGCGTCGAACCGACATTGATCGAGCGCATCCTCGGGTTCATCGCCAATCCGAACGTCGCCGTCATCCTGATGTCGCTGGCGACGACCGGCATCATCATCGAAATGTGGAATCCGGGATCGATTTTTCCGGGCGCCGTCGGCGTCATTTGCCTGCTCCTCGGCCTCTACGCGCTGCAGGTCCTTCCCTATAACTGGCTGCCGCTCGCCCTGATGGGCGTCGGCGCCGTCCTGATCGCCGTCGAGGCTTATTCGCCGACATTCGGGCTCGCAGGGCTTTCGGGCCTCGGCCTTATCGGCGTCGGCATGTATTTTCTTTTTCCGGATGAGTTCCGCGTCTCGCCGTCGGTTATCGGCGTCCTTCTCGCCATGGTCGGCGCGCTTCTCGCGATCATTCTCGTCGCCGTCGTCGGATCGCGCAGCCATGGTCCGATGATCGGCGGGGAAGCGATCCGCCGCCGCGAAGGCGTCGTTGACGATTGGGACGGCAAGGAAGGCTGGGTGATTATCGAGGGCGAGCGCTGGCGCGCGCGCTCCGACCGGCCGCTGCGTCCAGGCGACAAGATCAAAGTCGTCGAGATCGACGGCCTTGTTCTCGTTGTGAAACAGGCGAAGGGTCCGTCACTGCTTGAAGCCTTTGCGCCCAGGGCCGCATGAGGATCGGACCCCCGTGAACGCGCATGACGCTGATCTCCGGCTGATCGCCGGCGTTTTGGGGGCGATCATCGCCTTCGCGGCGCTGAAGCTCTTCTGGGGCGCCGCGCAGTGGGCGCGAAAGCCGCAACATCGCGTCGGCGACCGCTGGGGCGAGGAAACGGTTGAAGTGACTGAATGGGCGGGCGCTTCAGGCTATGTCTCCGCCGGCGGCGAGCTTTGGCGGGCGGTCTCGAAGGACGCGCTGGAGCCCGGCGACCGCGTCTTTGTGCACAGACAGAAGGGATTGACGCTCGAAGTCCGCAAGGGCTGAAAGCGTGTTTATCGATCGCGGCGGCGACGCCCGAAACCAAAGGAGAAGACCATGCCTGACTTCGGCGTCCTTGGGATCCTCGCGTTCCTTGCGATCTTTGTGCTGACCAATGTCATCAAGATCCTGCGCGAATATGAGCGCGGCGTCGTCTTTACGCTCGGCCGCGTCGGAAGGAAGGCCGCGGGCCCCGGCCTCGTTCTTCTCGTTCCCGGCATCCAGCAAATGCGCAAGGTCGACATGCGCACCCTCGTCCACGACGTGCCGGCGCAGGACGTCATCAGCCGCGACAACGTTTCGGTGAAAGTGAACGCGGTCATCTATTACCGCGTCGTCGACGCCGTGCGCGCCGTCGTCCAGGTCGAGAACTACATGGCGGCGACGAGCCAGCTGGCGCAGACAACGTTGCGGTCGGTGCTCGGCAAGCACGAACTCGACGAGATGCTGCAAGAGCGCGACAAGCTCAACAAGGACATCCAGTCGATTCTTGATCACCAGACGGAAGCCTGGGGCATCAAGGTTTCGAACGTCGAGATCAAGCATGTCGACGTCGCCCCGGAAATGATCCGCGCGATCGCCAAGCAGGCGGAGGCCGAACGCGAGCGGCGCGCCAAAGTCATATCCGCGGAAGGCGAACAACAAGCCGCCGCGAAGCTTTCTGAAGCCGCCGCGATCCTTGCGACATCCGCCGGCGCGATGGAGCTGCGTTATCTCGGGGCGTTGCAGGAGATCGCCTCGGACCGCTCGAACACGATCGTTTTTCCCTTCTCGCTCGCGGAGCTCGCGCGGTCTCTCTCCGGTCGCTGATTGCGGGTCCGCGCTGTTGAAAAGCAGCAACAGGCGGCCGAAACCCGCGCGGATTCCGCGCCAATTGGACGAATCGAGCGCGAGCCGCCTCGCGCGGGCCCGTAAAATTACATAGGGTCGCCCTGATTAAGACAAATGCCGCCCAACGAAGGCGGTCGTTCAGGGAGGAAGTATGAACCATCGCCTTTTGGCGAAAGCCTCGATTCTTGCGCTCGCGCTCGCCGCGCCGACCGCTGTTTTGGCGCAAGGCGCCGCGGAAGCGCTCCGCGACGAAATCCTCGTCACGGCGACGAAGCAGGCCGACGCGGAAAACGTCCAGGACGTGCCGCTCGCCGTCACGGCCTATGGCGATAAGCAGCTTGACGCCTTGAAGGTGCGCGACCTCGAGAGCCTTACCTATTCGGTGCCGAACGTGTCGCTCGATGATATCGGCACGTCGCCGAACGTCGCGAACTTCTCGATCCGGGGCCTCGGCATCAACTCCTCGATCCCGTCGATCGACCCGACGGTCGGGGTTTTCGTCGACGGCGTCTATCTCGGCATCAACGGCGGCGTCGTCCTCGACATCTTCGACCTTGAATCGATCGAGGTGCTGCGCGGTCCGCAAGGCATCCTCTTCGGCCGCAACACGACCGGCGGCGCGGTCCTCATCAACACCAAGCGTCCGAGCGACGAATGGGAGGCGGATTTCAAAGGCGCCATTGAAAGCGGCATGCGCGGGACCGGCATGAACTATTACGCCATGGGCGCGATCGGCGGACCGCTGTTCGGCGAGAATCTGCGCGCCAAGATCGCCGTTTACTACAACAACGACAGGGGCTGGTTCGAGAATTATCTCGGCGGACCGGTGCCGAACGCGGTCGTCGACGTCGCCCTCGCCGGGGCGCTCGGACCAGCAACGGCGCTCCTTCATGGGCCCGGCGTCGACGCGTTCGAAGATTTCGGCAAAGCGGAGACGCTCTTGATCCGGCCGTCGATCTACTGGACGCCGACCGACGCCTTCGAAGTCATCGTCCGCTATGAGCACAGCAGTTCCGAAACCGACGGTCCCGCCGCGCAAAATCACGCCAACGGGGTCGGCGCGCCGAACATCTTCTTCACCGCGCCGCGCGACAGCTTCGACTTCTCGATCAACGAGCCGGGCTTCACCGACGGCAACACCGACAGCGTCACAGCCGAGGCGCGCCTTGATCTTGGCGAAAGCGGCGTCTTCACCAACATTTTCGGCTGGCGCGATTTTGAAGCGACGACGCGCAGCGATATTGACGGCACGCCGCTGTCGCTGTTCCACGCGGGCTCGACGACGGATCAAGACCAGATGTCGGAGGAAATCCGGTACAACAACCGCTTCTTCGACGCGATCGATACGACGCTCGGCTTCTACTATTTCACGCAGGACATCGCATATAACGAAATCCGCAACGTCCTTGGGCCGATCCGGTTCTTCAACGGCGGCGGCGTTCAGGATCAAAAGACCTGGGCCTTCTTCGGGCAGTTCGACATCGATCTTTCCGACCGGTTCACGATCAACCTCGGCGCCCGCTACACGCATGAGGAAAAGGATGTCGTCATCTCGAACCTCATCCTCAACTCCAACACCCCGGCGGTGCTGAACCCGTCGCCGGCGTGCGACGTCAGAATACCGGGCGACTGCATCGAGGATTTCGTCAGCAGCGACAGCTGGAACAATTTCACGCCGAAGGCCGGCTTCGAATGGCGGCCGGTCGACTTTATGAACCTCTATGCGCACTGGACGCAGGGCGTCCGGTCCGGCGGCTACAATTTCCGCAACACCTCGCTCGCGTCGGTGCCGGTTTTGGGCGGCGCGCCGAACCCGGCGTTCAATCCGCTCTTCCTGCCGGGACCTTTCGACGAGGAGAAGGTCAACGCGTATGAAGTCGGCTTCAAGGCGCAGCCGGGCGGCGGCATGGCGACGATCAACGCCGCGTTCTATGTCAACGACATCAGCGACATGCAACGCGAGCTCAATCTCGCCGATCCGCTGACCGGCGTCGTGCAGGTCATCTTAAACACGGCTGACGCGACGATCTGGGGCTTCGAGCTTGAGAGCCAAATCGCCTTCACCGATCACTTCGTCTTCCTCGGCAGCCTCGGCTACGCCAACGGCGAATATGATTCGCTGCTGTTCGATATCGGCGCGCCGGCGGTCAGCCCGGGCGTCGTCGATGCGGCGGATCTCGCTCTCGAGATTCCGCGACTTGCGCCTTGGACCTACGGCGTCGGCTTCGTGCACACGATTCCGCTTGGCGGCGACACGACGGTCGATACGCGGTTCAATTATTCGCACCGCGACCAATCGTTCTACACCGACAACAATCTCGGCTTCCTCAATGAGGTCGACATCATCGACGCCTCGATCGCGCTGAACTTCGGGTCCGCGACCTTGTCCGTCTACGGCAAGAACCTGACGAACGAGGTCAATTTCGGCGGCGACACGCAGCTGCCGGCTTCGCTCGGCGGCGGCACCTTCTCGCCGCTCGCCAAGGGCCGGCGCGTCGGCATCGAACTTCAGGTCGGCTTCTAACGGCGGCGACGCCTCGCCTTCGAAAGCCCCCGCTCCGGCGGGGGCTTTTTTTTCGGGCGACGCCGCCCCAAAAGCCGCCGATGGCGAAGGAAACGATCCTTGATGCGCGGGGCCTCAGATGTCCGCTTCCTGTGGTCAGGATGGAGGCCGCATTACGGCGCCTGCCCCTCGGCGCCCGCTTGCGGGTCGCCTCCGACGACCCGGTCGCGGCGGTCGATATCCCGCATTTTGCGGCCGAAGGCGGCCATCGCTGCGAGCGGCTGCCGGGACCCGAAGGGACTTGCGTCTTTCTGGTCACGCGCGGCGAAAAACCGTGACGCGGGGCGGCGGCCTCCCCGCCCGGAGGAGCCCGCCTGTCGCCAAATTGTCATTGCGCATGGTAAAGGTTAATGTGGCGTGGTTGGGCCGTGCGTGGTCTAGTTGCGCGTGCCCATGGATCCGGCGCGCCGGATGCTGAAAGCGGCGGTTCGGCTGGTCGAGCCGCCGGGTGCGAGCAAGCGTTCGGGGGAAGGACGCCTGGGGAGTCGAGGGGTTATGAGGACATCGAAGCTTATGACGACATCCGGACTGCGCCGGACGCTTTTCGGCGTCGCGGCGGCGTCGGCCCTGGCGCTCGGCGCGGGCGGCGTTGCGCACGCGAATTACGATATCGGCCTTAAGGCCTATGAGCAGGGCCAATACGATGTCGCTGTCGACATCTGGACGCGCTTTGCGGTCGCGGGCGATGTGCGCTCGATGAAGGCGCTCGGCGATGTCTACTCAGGCGCGGTTCTCGAAGGTTCGAAAGGCGCGAAAATCCCGCTCGAAACCGGGCGCAAGATCGACAATGTCGAATCGCTGCGCTGGTATACCCTCGCGGCGTATCATCGCTTCCAGGAAGGCTTCCAGATGCCGTCGGCGGAAGAGCGCAACGCGCAAATCCTCGCCGAGGAGCGAATGCCGGAAATTCGGTTCCGGATGTCGACCGCAGAAGTGGCGAAGGCGGAAAAGCTCGTTTCCGACACGTTCGAGCGCGGCAGCCCTTACGATCTTTATACGCTTGGCGACATGTACCGGCGTGGCGCCGGCGTCGACAAGAACAATGTCAAGGCGCTGCAGATGTATGCGCTCGCTAAGGCGCGCGGCGTCGGCGCGGCGTCGATCGCCTTCGAAGAACTCGAACTCCTGATGACGAAGGAGGAGAAAAAGGCGGCGAATGACAGCGTCGTCGGATGGCAGCCGCCGCTGCCGGTTGAACATGACAAGCCGACCCCGCAGCAGATCGAGCTTGAACGGACGAAGAAGGAGCTTGAAGAGCTCCGCCTGCAGCAGGCGCTTTCCGCGATCGCCGACATCGACGTCGAGCTTATCCAGCGCGCGCTGAAATCGCTCGGCATGTATTACGGAACCATCGACAACCAGATGGGCCTTGAAACGCGGGACGCGATCCGCCGCTTCCAGTATTCGCGCGTCTCGGCGGACACCGAGCTGACGGACGAGGAAAAAGACGCGGTGAGGACCGGCGTCCTGACCGCCCGGCAGACGGTGCAGCTGTTCGAAGCCGCGGCAAAAGAAGGCCACCCGATGTCGCAGTACGTGCTCGGCGTCATGCATGTCCGCGGCATCGGCGTCGTGCAGGACGGCGACAAGGCGGTCGAATGGCTCGGCAAGGCTGCGAAAGCCGATCTCGCGATTGCGCATTATGCGCTCGGCGTCATCTATCGCGACTCAACGCCCGGTCTTAATCCGGTGCGCCCGGACAAGGCGAAGGCGGCGATCCATTTCGCCCGCGCGCAATCGCTCGGCTACAAGCAGGCGGCCGAGGCGCTCCGCCAGCTTGAATTCGAAAAGCCGCGCAACGTCGAATAGTAGGAGAGCAAGTCCCATGAAACGCGTACTGACATTTATGGCGGCGGCGAGCGGCTTCTCGATCGCGCTCTCTTCAATCGCGCTGGCGCAGAGCCTCGGCGGTTTCCCGATCCGCGAGCCTGGAACTTCCGCGCCGAGCGGCCAGGGATCGTCGAGCGGCCCGGCGGCTTCCTCGCGCGCGGAGGTCGTCGTCAGCCAGGACGGCGACAGCAAGGTTCAAACGATCCGCGAGGCGATGCGCCTTGTTCGGCCGGGCGGCACAATTCTCGTCAAGGGCGGCGTTTACGCGGAGAATATCGAAGTCACGAAACCGGTCGAGATCCGCGGCGTCACCGGCGACTACGGCCGCAGCGCGGTGTTGCGGCCGGCGCCGAACAAGCCCTGCATTTCGATCAATCCCGACAAGGCGCTCGCCGCCGTCAACATCACCTCGCTCATCGTCGAGTTTGACGCCTCTGCGGTTTCGGGGAGCTGCGTCGACGTTCGGGGCGGAACCGTTTCGGTCACGGACAGCTACATCATCCCGTCCGATTCGGATATTCCGCTGCGCGCGGCCTACGGGCCGATGCGGCCGGAATATCTCGACCATATTGCGCGCCCGGCGCGCGATCCCGGGACCTATCCGCTCATCCGCGAAGAGTTCGGGAAATGCAAGACGAAGGCGAAATGGGGCTACGGCTCCTGGTGCCGCGCCGAAACGCGCGCGGCGGCGGACAAGGACAGCTGCGTCGAACAATATGACGGCTTGCTCCTTTGTCAGTCGGCGGCGCTTCGCGGCACGATCGACTGCGTTGAAGACGGCCGGCGCCTGTGGTGCCGGGAAAGCCAGATCGACCCGGCGGGCAGTCTTGACGACGCGGCGCGGGTCGAAAGCTACATTCTTCGCCACGCGCAGCCGGTCGGCGCGGACAACAAGGGCTGGCAGGTCGCGGCGGGCGGCACGCGGCTTGAGGAGATGCTGCACGAGCGCACGGCGCGCGGCGCCGGCCTCCTGACCGGGCCGGAAACCGGAATCCGCGTCACCGCCGGCGACGTCCGTCTCGACGGCAACGTCATCGTCGGCGCTCGCCAGGCCGTCAGCTTCACCAGCGACAACAACGCCTTCATCAAGGGGTCGATGACGAACAACATCATCATCGGCAACGGCGTCGGGATCGCCGCGGCGGGCGGCGCGGCCGACCTGCTCCTCACCCGAAACACCATCCGCTATAACGCCGGCGACGGCATCAACGCCGACGTCTATGACGGCGTGAAGATCATCGCCAATGAGATCACCGGCAACAAGAACGGGATTTTCCTGTCGGAGAAAGTCCGCATGGCGACGGTGTCGTCGAACCTCGTCGTCAAGAACTTCGCAGACGCAATGCGCGTGTCGAGCGGGTTCTTCGGCGCGGTCGGCGGCAACACCTTCGCCGAAAACCGCGGCTGCACGATCCAGTTCTTCTCCGCCGAGCAGAAGGTGCTCAACAAGGCGGACATCAAGGTCGTCGCTTTCCGCGACTTCTTCCCGCAGGTCGTCTATGAAGGGACGAATATTGCGGAAGGAAATGCCGGCGACGGCAAGATCGACAACAAGCGCCGCGACCGGCGTCGGGATCGCGACGAGCGCGACATGCCGATGGCCCAGTTCGCAACCTGCGAAGCGCCGCTCTGACGGATTCGCCGCACGGCGCAGACGAACGACGCCCCCGGAAACGGGGGCGTTTTCGTCTAGAGCGGCGTGCGCTGAAGTGTGCGCGGTTCAGCGCGTAAACGCCGCGACAAACAAGGACTAGAGCAAGCGCCCCGATTCCGAATCATGGAGCGAAGCTCTAGGATCGGGACTTGCGAACGCCTGCGCTCGGCGCCTTGAGCCTTCGGGCAAGCCTGGTGCGGGCGGTCGGGGTCGAACCGACACTCCTTGCGGAACCAGATTTTGAGTCTGGCGCGTCTGCCAATTCCGCCACGCCCGCAGCGACGCTTGACCGAACCGCCGACCGTCCGTCAGCGGAGCGCGGGATCATAGGGACGAAGCGTTATCCGTCAAGGCGATCATCCAGGTCGCGCGGGCGTGAAGGGACCGCGACGATCCGCGCGGCGATGCGGCGCGCGCGCGCGGCTAATGTCGCGGCGATGTTGAAGGCGATCCAATCGCGACCGATGGTCGATCGCGCGCTTCTGGTCGCAGCGCTGACGAGCGCCGCGCTGCTCGCCGGCGCGCATCTCTTTGAGAAGGTGGGCGGTCTTGCGCCCTGCGCGCTCTGCCTTGATCAGCGCGAGGCGCACTGGACGGCGCTCGCTTTGTCGCTCGCCGGCGTCGTCATCGCCGTCGGCCTTCGCTGGCGCAGAGCTGCCGCCGCGACGGTCGGCGCCTGCGCGCTCGTCTATCTCGTCAGCGCCGGTCTCGCCTTTTATCACGCTGGCGTCGAAAACCATTTCTGGCCGGGCCCCGCGACCTGCGCCGGCGGCGGCCCGGTCGATCTCGGCGTCGGATCGCTCGCCGACGCGCTCAGCGACGGTCCGGATGCGCCGTCCTGTTCGGAGGCCCAATGGCGGCTCCTCGGCGTGTCGATGGCCGGATACAATCTTCTCGCCTCTGCGGGGCTCTTTGCGATCTGTCTCGTCGCAGCGGCGGGCGCAGCGCGCGAC
>JACADX010000078.1 GCA_013389125.1 Parvularculaceae bacterium
AGGTTCTAAGGCGTGACGCGCCGCTCGTCCTGCCGACGGTCTGGACACGCGCCGCTTCGGAAGCAAAGGCGTTGGGCGGCGTTCTGTCGGAGAAGCTACGCCGATGGAGCAGCGAGCGCCAGGAGAGGGGCGGTCTCACTTGGGCATTCTCGGGGTTATCGCCGCGATCGCCGCATCATTCCTTATGTTCGGACCGTTGCGGGCGTGGATGCAGCGCGCCTTTTCGGCAAGGATTGAAAAATTCCAGCCGACGCAGGGGAGACGAGTCGCCGTCGCTGGCGTCAGGATGCTAACGCGACTCATTCCGGGCGTCATCGGCGGCGTCATCGTCATCGAGACGGCGCGCGCGCTCGGACTCCTTGCCGGCGCAGGCGTGAGCGTCGCTCGCGCTTTCTGGCTCGCGCTTGTCGCCTATCTTCTCGTCGACGGCTTTGCCTCGGGCCTTTTCGCGCCGAGGGAGCCCGCCTGGCGGCTCGCCCCAATTGACGCCGCGAAAGGCAGGCGAATCTCGAGGATCGTCCTTTTCATCGTCGCGATTGTCGGCGCCAACGCCGTTCTCGCCGCGATTGTTCGCGCTCTTGGCGGCGGGGCGTCGATCGTCGAGGCGGCGAGCGGCGTCGCTTCGATCCTGGTCGGAGGCCTCTTCTTTGCATTGTGCGAGAAGGGTCACTGGGCGTCGGCGCCGAATGACGGCCCGCAGCCGGAACCGGTGGGCGCAGGTCCATGGCCGACGCTCCGATTTGCGGGCCGGGCGCTCGGCGTCGCCATAATGGCGTCGGCTCTCGCCGGCCATGTCAATCTGGCGGCGTTCCTCGCAAATCGTCTTTATTTTCTTGCGCTTCTTCTCGCCTTCGCATGGTTCCTCCGCGCCGCCCTCAAGGAAATCGCCGCATGGGCGGATCGGCGGCTGCGAGCGGGCAAGGCGGGGACCGCGCCAACCGCGGAAGGGAGCAAGACATTCGAAATCTGGATCGGCGCCGGCGTTGACGCAGCGCTCCTCCTCTTCCTTGCTCCGGCGCTGTTCATTCTCGCAGGCGTCGAATGGACCGCGGTCCGCGACTTTTTTCTTCGTGCGCTCGTCGGCTTCCGCGTCGGCGGCGTGTTTATTTCACTGTCAGACGTCATCCTTGCGATCGCCGCTTTCGTCGGCGGCCTCCTTTTCACGCGCATGCTGCAGGGCGCGCTGCAGCGCGGACCGCTCGCCTATTCCCGCATCGACATCGGCATTCAGAACTCGCTGACGACGCTCATCGGCTACGCCGGCCTTGTCGCCGCGGCGCTGATCGCGCTCGCGATCCTCGGCGTCAATCTTACGAACCTCGCCCTCATCGCCGGCGCCCTCTCCGTCGGCATCGGATTCGGCCTCCAGTCGATCGTCAACAATTTCGTCTCCGGGCTGATCTTGCTTTTTGAACGCCCGATCAAGGCCGGCGACTGGATTGTGACCGCCTCGGGAGAAGGCGTCGTCAAGAAGATCTCCGTGCGCTCGACCGAGGTTGAGACTTTCGATCGCGCGACGATCATCATTCCGAATTCCGAGCTTGTCGCTTCGACCGTTACAAACTGGACTCACAAGAGCGCCCTCGGGCGCATCACGGTGCCGGTCGGCGTCGCCTACAGTTCAGACCCCGAGCTTGTGCGCGAGACGCTGCTTGAATGCGCCCGCGCGCATCCGCTCGTCGTCTCCTATCCGGAGCCCTTCGTCGTATGGACGAACTTCGGCGCATCCTCCCTCGATTTCGAATTGCGCGCCTTCATCGCGGACATTTCGAGAGGCATTCAGGTGCGGACCGACCTTCGCTTCGCCATTTTCCGGGCGTTCAGGGAGAAGGGGATTGAAATTCCCTTTCCGCAACAGGACATTCGCATCCGGTCGGATGGGGCTCCTGCGGCTATTCCGCCGAAGGATCGGGCCTTTCCGGCGCGCGGCGAAGCGCCGCCGCGCGAAGCTGACGAGATTGATGCGGTCGACGATTAGGGGACGCCATGCTGGAGCTTCGTCCGAACTGCGAACTTTGCGACAAGGACCTTCCGCCGGGCGCTGACGCGCGCATTTGCACGTTTGAGTGCACGTTCTGCGCCGATTGCGGCGACCAGGCCCTGAAAAGGGTTTGCCCGAATTGCGGGGGCGGTCTTGAGAAACGCCCCGTTCGGCCGGCGACGCTGCTCGAGAAATATCCGCCGTCAACGAAGCGGATCGTGAAGGAAAAGGGGCGCCCCGCGTGAGCTTTGTCATTCCGCCGCCGCCGCAGTCGGCCGTCGGCGTCCTTGGCGGCGGCGAGTTTCCCGTGCGCCGGATATTCTGCATCGGCAGGAACTACGCCGACCACGTGAAGGAAATGGGCGGCGACCCGAAGTCCGATCCGCCGGTGTTCTTTACAAAACCCGCCGACGCCGTCGTCGCGACGGGATCGGTCATTCCCTTTCCGCAGTCGACGTCGAATTTCCATTACGAGGCGGAACTCGTCATTGCGCTGAAGGCGAGCGGGCGCGACCTCAAAACGCGACACGAGGCTGGCGCGCTCATATTCGGCCATGCTTGCGGGTGCGACTTGACGCGACGCGACCTTCAGGCGGCGGCAAAGCGGGCCGGCGCGCCGTGGGATGCGGCGAAGGCGTTCGATTTTTCAGCGCCTGTCGGCCTTATCGCGCGAATTGAAGATTTTCCGGCGGACCTCTTCGATGATGCGCGACTGTCGCTGGCGGTGAACGGAATTGAAAAGCAAAACGCGCCGCTGCGGTCGATGATCTGGACTGTGCCGGAAATCATCATCGCCCTTTCAGGGCTCTTCACGCTGAAGGCCGGCGATCTCATTTTCACCGGCACGCCGGAAGGCGTCGGACCGCTCTCAAGAGGCGACAGGGTGGAAGTCTCGATTGGGCCGTTGCCGCCGCTTGAATTCGCGATCGAGGAAGAATGACAAAAGCGCAAAAGTATCGCGAGGCGGCCGCCGAAATCGCCGCCGTTATTGAGGGCGAGCCGAACCTCATCGCGCGCATGGCGACGGTTTCGAACATCCTGCACCACGCCTTCGAACATTACTTCTGGACCGGCTTTTATCTTGTCGATCGGACGAAGGATCGCGAACTCGTCATCGGACCATATCAGGGGACCCTTGGTTGCCTGCGCATACCATTCGACAAGGGAGTTTGCGGCGCCTGCGCCGCGCGCCGGGAGACTATTATCGTGGATGATGTGCATGCGTTTCCCGGCCACATCGCCTGCGACAGCCGGTCGGAGTCCGAGATTGTCGTTCCGGTGTTCGACAAGCCGGGA
>JACADX010000164.1 GCA_013389125.1 Parvularculaceae bacterium
ATCATCGCCGACCGCTCCGTAAATGCGTCCAAGGAGACGCTTCGATGTCGCATTTTCCTGCGCGCGTTCGAGCATCCGGTCGAGCGCCGCCGGCCCCGCTTTAAGGGCGGCTTGCGCATAGTGAATGGCGGCCGCTTCGTCGGCGAAAACGGCTTCCGGCGCGAGCAAGGAAAAGCTCGCCACGGCGGCGTGGGCGGCGCCGGATTCTGATTCGAGAATCGCCATCGCAAGGCGCGCCTCGCGATTGTCAGGGTTAACGGCGAGAAACTCCCGCAAGAGGCCGATCGCCGCCGCCCGGTTGCCGCGATCGACGAAGAGCCGCGCCCGCGCGCCGAGCGGCGCGAAGAAGGCCGGCGCCGCCGTCGAGGCCCGCGCGAACGCATCATCGGCGCGATCGAAATCGCCGATGCGGCGCAACGCTTCTCCGGCAAGCGTGATTGTTAGCGCGCCGCCATCGTCGTTAAGGGCGGCGAGCGCCGCTTTGCGCATCAGGCGGGCGTCGTTTTCGTTCATCGCCTTTGCGAGCGTCGCCATCATGCGTGCGCTCGCGCCGGGTTCTCTGACGAGGTCGGGGAGATTCCGGTCATCGCCGAGAAGCGCCGCGGCGACGCCCGACGCAAGATCATCGTCAAGGGCGGCGAAGCGCGCATAGGCGTCGTCAATTACCGTCGAAGAAACGCTGTCGCCGAAGCGCCGCGCCGCCGCGAGCGCCGGCCTTCGCGTCGCAAGCTTTTCGAGAAGCGCGACCGCCTCGTCCTTCCGGCCGAGATCGCGGGCGATCGCCGCGGCAAGATCGAGCGCCATCCAGTTGTCCGGCGCCGCCGACAGAACGCCGCTCACAAGGGAATGAGCCTGCGCCTTGTCGCCGCCGATCCATTTTGCAAGCGCGGCGAGAAGCCGGTCGTTCGCATCCGGCGACCCGTCGAGGCGTCCCGCGTCAACATAGCGAACGGCGGCTTCCGCTTCGCCGGCCTTAAGGCTGATCATCGCGGCGAGGCGAAAATCATTCTCGCGTTTTCCGGCGCCGCCTTTCGCGGCTTTCGTGCGCGCGGCAAGGCGCATTGTCGCGGATTGAATGTCCCCGGCGCGAATCGCCTTTTCGATCGTAACCGCTTCGAGCGATCCTCGGTCGGCCCCGGCCTCGTTCGCCCGGCGCGCGGCGGCTTCCGCCGTTTCGAGTTCATTCGCATCAAGCGCGAGGCGCGCCCGGAAAAGCCAAGCGTCCGCGGTCAATTCGACGGGCCCGCGGAGCGCGCGGGCTAGATCCTCGGCGGCGGCGAACGGCTCGCCGGTCAACGCATAGGCGGCGCGCGCCCGCGCGTAGGCGAGATAGGGATTTTCAAACACCGAGCCTTTTCCGCCGGATTGAAGCGCCTCTTCATACCGGCCCTGACGCAGCGCCGCTTCGGTTCTGTAAAGCGCCGCGCCGACCGCGTCGTCCTTGAATAGACCCCGTTCGGATATTTCGGTCAGCAATTCATCGTAAAGTCCGGCGGCGATCAAAGCCCGCGCATAGTCGACGCCGAGCGCCGTGTCGCGGGTCGCGCGCCAGCGCGCGCCGATGGCGCGGGCCTCGCTCGCGCTCGGCGCCGCAAATGCCGGCGCCGCTGCCGGCGCCCTGCCGGCGTCAGTCAGAAAGACGAATGAAATCGCCGCGCCGAAAGCGGCGGCGACGCTCAAGCCCGCAAAAAGGCGGCGCATGTCTTTCTGTTTCCTGCCTGGTCCGGATATGCCGTCCGCCGGCGCCATCGTCAGCGGCTGCCGATCCCGAGGATCGCGACTCGAACGGTCATCAGCACGATCAAGAGGTCGAGGATCGGCGAAAAGTGCTTGATGTAGAAAAGGTCGTAGGCGAGCTTGTCTCTCGCGCCCTCGACCGACGCCGTATATTCGTGGCGGACCTGCGCCCAGCCGGTAATGCCGGGCTTCACGATATGGCGCTCGTGATAGTGGGGGATTTCCTTTTCGAGCATCCGCACGAACTCCGGACGCTCCGGCCGCGGACCGACGAAACTCATCTCGCCCTTTATGATGTTGATCGCCTGCGGGATCTCATCGATCCGCGTGCGACGGATGAAGCGTCCGACCCTGGTGATGCGGTCATCGTTGGCGGCGGCCCAGCGCGCTCCGCCCCGTTCGGCGTCCTCGCGCATCGACCGGAATTTGAAAATCTCGAACTCGCGGCCGTCAAGGCCGACGCGGCGCTGGCGGTAGAGGACGGGCCCTTTCGAATCGAGCTTGATCGCAATCGCTGTCGCAATGAGGAGCGGCGAGAGGAAGACAATCAATGCGAGAGCAGTGAGGATGTCAAACAGGCGCTTGAAGAATCGGAGCGAGCCTGGCGACCTCGTCGCCGCGCCTTTCACAAGGTCTTCCGACCGAAGCGAAGCGACGTCGACGCGGCCTGACGCGGATTCGTCAGATCGAAGATCATCTCCGATCGCATTCCGGATGACGCCGTCGCCGACGCGGCGAACGATTTGCGGGGCAAGCGAGCCCGCGAAAACTGCCGCGGCGCCTGCAGCAATCAGCGCTGCCTGGACTTCCACCGACCCCATTCCCCCAACAAACCAATCCGACACAATCTATACCGCAATGCAACAACGCCGGACACCTGTGTGTGCCGTCCTGGCACAAACCGGCGGTTGCATTGCGAAAAGAGTGCCTAACGAATTCTTAACGGACCGGCAACCGGCAAATTGCGACGACCGTTAAAATAATTCGGGAGTTTTGCTGGACCTCTACCGGCGATTGTGACGCCGAACAGGCGGTCGCAATTTTCTCCTAAGAGGCGAAAATCGAAACCAGCCGCGCGATCGCGACCCAAAGGCCGGCGGAAATGGCGATCCACAACGACCAGCATAGAGGAAGCGGCAATGGCGGCGCTTCGCGACCGCGAAACTCGTAAACCGCTTCTGCTTCCTGAGCCATCCAGCCTGCTCCGCCGCGACGCGCCGTCGCGCACGATAAGACGCCAGTGACCCCCAAAAATTCCCTAATCCGTACTGACAAACTTGAAAGTTTGTTCCAATTCGAATTGTAGCGTCTGCGCTGAGTCGCGCAAATCCCCTTAACAACCTGCCGCCTAACGTTCCGCGATGAAACTACTCACGGTTACGACGCTTTACCCCAACGCCGCCGCGCCGGAGCACGGCGTATTTGTCGAAAACCGCCTCGCCGCCTGGCGACGCCATTCGGGCGGTGAGGCGCGCGTCATCGCGCCCGTCCCGTGGTTTCCGTCGACAGCGCCGATCTTCGGCGTCTACGCCCGATATGCTGCGGCGCCGAAGAGCGAGACCCGGCGCAGCGTCGACATAAGCCATCCGCGCTATTTCTTGCCGCCGCGAGTTGGGATGGATTACGCGCCGGCGGCGCTGGCGCGGGTCATGGAGCGGGAAGCGCGAGCCGTTCTCGCCGGCGGCTACGACTTCGATCTCATCGACGCGCATTACCTTTACCCGGACGGCGTTGCGGCCGTCCGCGTCGCAAAGCGGCTCGGCAAGCCGGTCGTTCTCACCGCGCGCGGCAGCGACGTGACGCTATTCCCGGAATTTCCGCGTCAGCGCGCGCTGATCCTTGACGCGGTCCGTCGCGCCGATGCGGTCATCGCCGTCGCAGCAGCGCTCAAGAACAGACTGGTTGAACTCGGCGCGCCGGCGGAAAAAATCGCCGTTCTTGGAAACGGCGTCGATCTTACGCTGTTTCGTCCGCTTGACCGGGACGAAATCCGCGGCCGCATGGGCCTTTCCGGCGACGTCATCGCCTCGGTCGGAGGCCTCATCGAGCGCAAGGGCCACGACATCGCCATTCGCACACTCGGATCGCTGCCGGACGCGACCCTGCTGATCGCGGGAGAAGGACCTGAGGAACCGGCGCTCAAGGCGCTCGCCGGGCGCTTGGGCGTCGGCGGGCGCGTCCGGTTTCTAGGACAGGTCGCTCATGAAGCGCTTGCCGAGATCTATAACGCCGCCGACGCGCTTGTCCTTGCGTCGACGCGCGAGGGATGGCCAAACGTTCTTCTTGAGTCGATGGCCTGCGGCGCGCCCGCTGTCGCCGCCGATGTCGGCGGATGCGCGGAGGTCGTGACGTCGCCGGCCGCCGGACGGATCGTCAGGGAGCGGACAAGCGAGGCGTTCGCTGCAGCGCTCCGCGAAGTCCTTTCGGCGCCGACGAGAGCGGCGACGCGCGCGCACGCGGCGTCGCATTCCTGGGACGAGACGTCGCGCGGCCTGTCAGTGCTGTACGAAGACGTCGTCGCGCGGGCGGCGGCCGGGCGCGCCGTTCGCTTTCGGCCCATCGAAATCGGCAAGTTGCGGAAGGCCAAACTGATCTTCACGGTCGATACGGAAGAGCAGTTCGACTGGAGCGGGTTCTCGCCTGACGGGCACAAGGTGTGCGATCCGAAGGACGTCGATCGCCTTCAAAAGGTTTGCGAAGCGTTCGGCGTCAAGCCGCTCTACTTCATCACCTTCCCGCTTCTCACGGACGCAAGGAGCGCCGGGTATTTCCGGATGCTCGCCGAAGAGGGCCGCGCCGATCTCGGCATGCATCTTCACCAGTGGAACACGCCGCCGATCGGCGGTTACGCCGGCGAATATTATTCATGGCAGGCGAACCTGCCTCCAAGGGTCCAGGCCGCAAAACTTCGCGCGCTCGCCGAGGCGTTCGAGAGCGCCTTCGGATATCGGCCGGTCGCGCACCGGGCGGGGCGTTACGGCGTCTCCGCGCAAGCCTATCGCGCGCTCGCCGATATCGGCGTCACATTCGATTTCAGCCCTTCGGTTTCCTTCGATTTCTCGGCGGGCGGCGGTCCTGACTTCTCAGCGATGGCGAATGATCCCTTTGTCGCCGAAACGGATCAGGGCGCTGTGCAGGTGACGCCGGTCTGCGGCGCCTTTGCGCTCCGCGGCGGCAGCGTTTTTCTGAAGCAGCGCGGCGCGCCGGGCCTCATCGAAGGGCGCCGCCGACACGCGCGCCGTCTCACCGCGCCGTTCCGTCTTTCCTGCGAGCAGGCGCGACTTCATGAACTCGTCGCGCTGACGAAGAGCCTTGTTCGCGCGGGAACGCCGATTCTGACGTTCTCTCTCCATTCGACGACGATGACGGCGGGCGCCAACAGCTACTCTCCCGACGAGGCGTCGGTTTCGGCGCATCTTGATCTGACGCGCCGCTATCTTGAATTCTTTACGAAAGATTACGGCGGCGAAGCGGTCGATCTTGACGGTCTTGGCGCGCTCTACCGCGGCGCGCGTTAACCTTAACCCGCCATTAAGCGCGCGCGCGCAATTCTATCATCGCCGAAGCACCTTCAGCGAGGGCCGTTCCATGGAGCTCATCGACATTGCGCGCATCCTCTTCGCGTTGATCGCCGTCATCGGCATGATCGGCCTTGCGGCGGCGGCGGCGCGAAAGCTCGGGCTCGGAACCGGCGCGATCTCCTTCGTGAAGGCGCGCCGGCTCGCGCTCGTCGAAACGCTGAGCCTTGATCCGAAGCGCCGCGCCGCGATCATCGCCTGCGACGGGCGAGAACACCTCGTCATTCTCGACCCGGCGCGCGTCACGGTCGTCGAGCGCGGGATTCCCGGCCGCGAAACGGCGCCGGCGGCGGATCCGTTTGAAGCGATCGCCGCGGCGCCCGTGCGGCGCATCCAGCTCGCGCCGCCGGTCGTCAGCCTTTTCAGCCGCGCGCCGATCGATCAGGCGGGGAAGCTTCGCGCCGCCGGCCTATTATGATGTCATCGGGGCGTCTTGTTGCGCTACTGGCGGTCGTCGCAGCGCTTTTCGCGCCGGCGCCGGCGCTTGCGCAGACCTTGACGCTCGACATGGGCGAGGGCCCCGGCCTTTCGGGGCGCATCGTGCAGCTCGTCATGCTGTTGACGGTGCTGTCGCTTGCGCCGTCGATCCTCATCATGATGACGTCGTTCATCCGGATCGTCGTCGTGCTGTCGCTCCTGCGAACCGCGATCGGCGTGCAGCAAAGCCCGCCCAATCCCGTCATCATGTCGCTCGCGCTTTTTTTGACCGCCTTCGTCATGGCGCCGACCTTCACGCAAGCCTGGAACGCCGGCGTCGCGCCGATGATGAAGGAGGAAATGCCGGTCGAAGAGGCGCTGCCCGCCGCCATCGCGCCGATGAAGGAATTCATGCTGACGCAGACGCGCGAAAAGGATCTCGCGCTCTTCTTCGACCTTGCGAACGTCAAGCCCGAAACGCCGGAGACGGCTCCGCTTCACATCGTGACGCCGGCCTTCATGATCTCCGAGCTTCGACGCGCCTTCGAGATCGGCTTCATGATCTTCATCCCCTTCCTCATCATCGACATGGTGATCTCGTCGATCCTCATGGCGATGGGCATGCTGATGCTGCCGCCGATCGTCATCTCGCTGCCGTTCAAGCTGATCTTCTTCGTGCTGATCGACGGCTGGCGCCTCGTCGCCGGAAGCCTCGTCAAGAGCTTCGGGGCGTAGGGCGGGGTCAGTCCCGCCGACCGGCCATGGCGGCGAATCCCGCATCGGCCGCGCGGACGTCGGCGGGTTAAAGCCCTCCCTTCTTTCTCTTCTTCTTGAATTTCGCCGCGCGCGACGCGGCGTCAAGCGCCAATGTCGTCCAGCGCTTCAATTCGTCCTCGTCGTCGAAAATTTCCTCGGGCGCCGCGTAATAGCCCTTCATCTCCTGCCGCTCGCCCGGCTTCATTTCGTAGGAGAACGGCGCGAGGCCCCGACGGACGAACGCTTTGCGCGTCTCCTCGTCGACCTTGAAAAACACCATATCGTCGTCGAGCAGCGCGAAGATCATCTCGTCGCAATAAACGCCGGCGCCGCCGAACATCTTGCGGATGCGAATGTCGCCAAAGGGCTGGAACAGCTCCTTTGCTTGTTCGATGAAGGACGCGGAGATCGCCATGGGGACACTTTACCCGCGCCTTCGGCGATCTCAAACAGATCCGCGCATCCCGCAAAAAGCCGCAAAGCGCGGTTGAAAGCGCGCCTACGCCTCTTCCGTCGCCGGGACGATGGTGACGCTTTCGCCGCAGCCGCAGGCGTCGGTCTGGTTCGGATTCCGGAAGACGAAGCGCTGCGAGAGTTTTTCGGCGACGAAGTCTATCTCGGTGCCGATGAGAAAGAGGATCGCCTTTGGGTCAATGAGGACTTTGATGCCGTTTTCCTCGACGACTTCCTCAAAGGGTTTCGTCTCGGTCGCGTAGCTCATCTCGTATTCCATGCCGGCGCAGCCGCCGTTCTTGACGCCGATCCTGACTCCGATGAATTTTTCATCGGCGGCGTCCATGATCTCCCGCATCCGGGCGGCGGCGCGGTCGGTCAAGGTCACGACTTTCGGTCTTGGCCTTCTCGCCATCACAGATATCCCAATTCCAGCTTCGCCTCGTCCGACATGCGCGCCGGCGTCCAGGGCGGGTCGAACGTCATGTCGACCTTCACGTCCTCGATCCCTTCTATGCCGCGGAGCGCGCCTTCGACCCAGCCCGGCATTTCGCCGGCGACGGGACAGCCGGGCGCCGTCAAGGTCATCTCGACCGTCAAGAGCCGCTCGTCCGAGAGGTCGACCTTGTAGATGAGGCCGAGCTCGTAAATATCGACCGGGATCTCCGGATCGTAAACCGTCTTCAGCGCCTTCACGACATCGTGGGTGATGCGCGCCATCTCGTCCGCCGGAATGGCGGGTGCGCCGGCGACCGCGGCTTGCGGGCGCTCTTCCTCGGCCTTGATGTCTATGACGTCGTGCATGGCTCTGCCCTATCTAAGAAGTTCATGCGTCTTATGAAGACCCCGGATCAGCGCCTCGACGTCTTCATGCGTGTTGTAGACGGCGAAGCTCGCGCGCGCGGTCGCCGAAGCGCCGAGCCGCTTCATTAGGACTTGCGCGCAGTGATGGCCGGCTCTGATGGCGATCCCGGCGCGATCAAGAATGGTTGAGGCGTCGTGCGGATGCGCGCCCTCGACATTGAAGGCGATGATCGGCGCCTTGTCCGGCGCCTGCCCGTAAAGGCGCACGAAGTTGAGCTTGCCTAGCTCCCTCATCGCGTGCGCGGCGAGCTCTGCTTCATGCGCGGCGATCGCCTCGACGCCCTTCGCCGACATCCAGTCAAGCGCCGCGCCAAGACCGATCGCCTCCAAAATCGGCGGCGTTCCCGCCTCGAAGCGGTGCGGCGGATCATTGTAGGTGACATAGCCTTCGGCGACGACGTCGATCATTTCGCCACCGCCGCGGAAGGGCGGCATCGACTTCAAGACGTCGCGGCGTCCGTAGAGGACGCCGACCCCCGTCGGTCCATAGAGCTTGTGGCCGGTCGCGACGTAGAAGTCGCAGCCGATGTCCTGAACGTCGACCTTCCCATGCGCGGCGCCCTGGCAGCCGTCGAAAAGGATCTTGACGCCGCGCTCATTCGCGATGCGGGTCAGATCCTTCGCGGGCGTCGGCGCGCCGAGAACGTTCGACATGTGCGACAGCGCTGCGATCTTCGTGCGCCGCGAGATCAGCGCCTCGAACGCTTTGGGATCAATCGTCCCGTCGTCCGAAATATCAAGCCACTTGAGCACGACGCCTTTCCGCTCGCGCAGGAAGTGCCAGGGCACGATGTTCGAATGATGCTCCATCTTCGAGAGGATGACTTCGTCGCCCTCGACCATCGACTGCCCGAGCGAATTCGCGACGAGATTGATCGCGTCTGTGCCGCCGGCGGTGAAGACGATCTCCTCGGGCGAAGCGGCGTTCAGGAACTTCGCCGCGGTCTTGCGCGCATCCTCGAACGCCGCCGTCGTCTCGTTCGCAAGCGTATGAAGCCCGCGATGGACGTTGGCGTAGCTTCCTTCCATCGCGCGTCGCATCGCGTCGATGACGGCGCGCGGCTTTTGAGCCGACGCGGCGTTGTCGAGATAGACGAGCGGCTTGCCGTTCGCTTCGCGCGTCAGGATCGGGAACTCGGCGCGAATCGCGGCGATGTCGAGGGGCGCGGTCATGCGCCCTCCAGCCATTTTGAAACGCGCTTGCGGAACGCCTGCGCGATCCCGGGATGCTGGATCGAGTCGAAAGCCGAATCGACGAACGCCGCGATCAGCATGGCGCGCGCCTCTGAATCCGAAAGTCCGCGCTGGCGCATGTAAAAGATCGCATTCTGATCGAGCGCGCCCGCGGTCGATCCATGCGCGCACGCGACATTGTCGGCGTAGATTTCGAGCTCCGGCTTTGCATTCGTCTCGGCCGTGTCGGATAGAAGGAGCGCGTCGGCAGTCATCCGCGCGTCCGTCTTCTGCGCGGAGCGCTCGACGCGGAATTTTCCCTGGAAGACGTTGCGGCCCTTGTCCTTGGCGACGCCCTTGTGGCGCTGGCGCGTCGTCGCGCCCTCGGCGAGAAAGACGATTTCGCTCGTGAAGTCGCTGTGACGCTCGTCGGAAAGGAGCGCCGCGCTCGACAGGTCTACGGCGGCGCCCGGGGCGACGAAATGCGCATGGGTTTCGTGGCGCGCAAGGCGCGAGCCGAAAGACAGGGACGCCTGAGTGAACCGCGCGCGCGCCTCGATCTTCGGCGCGAAGATCGAATGGATGATCGCACGCTCGCCGGTTTCGCAGAGCAGCGCGCGATCAAGGCGCGCATCATCCTTGAGGACGAGATGAAAGAGGTGCGAATGGAATGCGGCGCCCTCGCCCTCGAACGTCTCGATGAGAGTCGCGCTGGAGCCGGCGCAGAGCCGCAAAAGACCTTGCGCGAAGGAAAAGCCGTCGCCTTTGCCGATATGGCGGATGAGGATCGGCGGCGCGAGCGCGACGCCTTCGGCGATTTCGATGCCGATCGCCTTTTTCGTCATCGCGACGTTGAGCGCCGCGATGGGGTTCGTCTCAAGTTCCGGGATCGTGCCGACGGCGTCGACGATCCCGTAGCGGACGCCCGCCGGAAACGCCGCCGCTGGAATGTCGATGCGGCCGTTGATGATCCGGATCTCGATGGGCTTCAGTCCGGCGAGATCGGCGGCGAGCGGCGGCGCCGTTTCATGCAGCGCCGCCGGCGCGCCCGGCGCCTCGCGCAGCGCGGCGTTAAAATCGGTCCAGCGCCAGCCTTCGATCCGGCGGTGCGGAAATCCCCTTTTCAAGAACGCGTCGAACGCGTTCGCGCGCAGCGGCGGGGCGCCGCGCATCCGCGCGGCGAGCGCCGTCTCGAGCGGGGAAGATGGCGCGCGAGCCGTCATCACGCCGCCTCGATGAATTGTTCGTAGCCGGACTCTTCGAGAACCCGCGCAAGTTCCGGCCCGCCGGACTTCACGATGCGCCCGCCGGCGAGAACATGCACGCGGTCGGGTTTGATATGGTCCAACAGCCGCTGGTAATGCGTGATGACGAGAAAGCCGCGCGCCGTCTTGCCATTTTTTTGGCCGCGCAGCGAATTGACGACGTCGCCGACCATTTTCAAGGCGTCGATGTCGAGGCCTGAATCCGTCTCGTCCATGATCGCGAAACGCGGCTCGAAGATCGCGAGCTGCAGCATCTCCATCCGCTTCTTCTCGCCGCCGGAAAAGCCCACATTGAACGGGCGTTTCAGCTTTTCGTCGGAAAGGCCGACGATCTTCGACTTCGCGCGAATGAGCTTCAAGAAGTCGGCGGCGGAGACTTCCGCCTCGCCGCGCGCCTTTTTCTGCGCGTTCAAGGCCGTACGGATGAAGGTCATCGTCGCGACGCCGGGGATTTCCATCGGATGCTGGAAGGAGAGGAAAAGCCCCTTCGCGGCCCGCGCGCTCGGGTCAAGGCCGAGTACGCTTTCGCCGTCGAGCGTCACCGATCCCGCCGTCACGTCGTACCCTTCGCGGCCAGCGACCGCGAAAGAAAGCGTCGATTTTCCTGAGCCGTTCGGACCCATGATCGCGTGCACTTCGCCCGCCGGCACTGCGAGCGTGAGGCCGCGAATAATCTCATGCCCGCCGACGGAAACGTGGAGATTGTCGATCTTCAGCATCACTGATCCTTCGGCTCGACGATCACATAGATCGCGGTCGTGTCGCCGATGTTGAAGGCTTCGTGCCATTCGACGCCGTCGGACCACCAGCTGTCGCCGGCTTTCATCTTGAGATCGCGGACGCCCTTGCCGTCGGTGACCCGCATGGTTCCGCCTTCGACGACATAGCCCCAGTGTTTTGGATGAAAGTGACGCTCATGACCGGCGCCCGACGCGAAGACGCACCTGAAGGCGCGCATCGCCGCATTGTCGTCGAGCAAGGCGCAGGTCTTCTCGCCTTTCCAGCCGGCGTCGAGCGCGTGCGGGTTCGACTGTCCCTTGATCGAGAACCGAAGGCCGCCGCTGATCTCATCTGGACGATAGACAAGGTCCTTCGCCCCGGCTTCGGGCTCGCCGAAGATGATCGCGCCGCCGGAGGCGGGAATCGGATTATCAGTTGGCTGAGCAAAAGCCGGCGCGGCAAGGAAGCAAAGGATGGCCGCGACCGCTCCCCTCTCACGCTTGCTGGAGAGGGTTCGGGGACGAGGGGGCGCTGAAAAGCCGGCTGCCGCCGCTCCGCCCGCACCCGGCGCTTCGCGCAACCCTCTCCCGCAAGCGGGGGAGGGCTTCGGCGCGCCGGCTCCATGCAAACCTGATCTTATCATCTCTTCACCGCAAGACATTCGATCTCCAGCGCCGCGCCGAAGGCGAGACCGTCGACGCCGAAGGTCGACCGCGCCGGCTTTTCGTCCGGAAAAAACTTCACGTAAGCCGCGTTCATCTCGGCGAATTTCGACATGTCGTCGAGAAAGACCGTGCATTTGACGATGTCGTCGAGCGAAGCGCCGACGCGCGCTAGAGTGAGTTTGTAGTTCTCGAAGATCGCCGTCGTCTCCGGGCCGACGCCGCCTTCGACGAGTTCGACGGTTCGAGGCTTCCGGCCGATTTCGCCCGCAAGATAAATTGTGTCGCCGACAACGACCGCCGACGAGAACGGGAGATTGTCGGGGAGCGACGGATCGCGGTCGTAGATGCGCGGCGCAGGTTCCGCGGAACAGGCGGAAAGCACAAGCGCCGCCAACATTGACGCAATGACCCTTCCCCC
>JACADX010000217.1 GCA_013389125.1 Parvularculaceae bacterium
CGGCGGCGCGGGCGCTGACGCCTTCATGCGGTTCTTCCATCTTTACGGGGCGTTTCACGCCTTGCAGCCGGTCGCCGATTTCCTGACGCTCGACGTCGACATGGACGAGCGCCTTTCGCGCCTGATGATGGTCATCGGCGCGGAAAATCTCGCGGTCGGATTCGCGAGCGCTTCGATCGTCGCCTATCTTTCGTCGATCGTTAATCCGAAGCACGCGGCAGTCCAATACGCGCTGTTCGCCTCGCTGACGATGCTCATCGGCTCGCTTGGCCGGGGCGCGCTTGGCGAATTGATCGAGGCGAAAGGCTTCGCCCATGTCTTCTATCTGACGGCCGCGCTCGGCCTCGTCGCAATCGCCGCCTCGGCCCTCGAATGGCTCCGCCAATCGCGCGCGCCGCGCGCGGCTGCGGCGAGGGTTTAAGAGTCTTTTCGCTTGCCCCGCGCGAGGCAGAGATCGAGATCGGGCTTTTCCGCCCCTGATTTCAGCGCGCCGGCGTCGATTTCCGTCGCTCGCTTTATTCCTTTGTCATCGGGGTAGAGGATGACGAGAAGCGCGCAGTCGGCGAGCATGTAGCGGCGAAACTCGCCAGCGCCTTCAACGCGTTGGAGGTCGGGAGCGCCGAGAAGCGCGTCGAGATCGCCCGCCGCTTTGCCTGCGATATCCTCCGCGCGGAAAGCGGGCTTTGAGGGCGGATCGGCCTTCGCCTCGCCGCTTGCGCCTCGAGGCGCGCCGCCGTCGACAGTCGCGCACCCCCCAACGATGAGGGCGGCGGCAATATGGGGAAGGGACAACAGTCCGGCGATGCGGGACACGAAGCGACACCTCCTTTGCGGCGCCAGCGCGTCTTGCGCGGCTTGACCATCGCAGGGCGACGGATGAAAAGGCGGCCGCCGTTCAATCCCTGCGCCCCGGTTCTCATAAGGCGGGCCCGGGCGGGCCGCAATCGCTGAAGGAAGAACATGTACGCTGCCTCTCTCGACGTCGTCGGCGTCGGCAAAGCGATTGTCGACGTCATAGCGCAGGCCGACGACGCCTTCCTTGCGGCGCATTCGATCGCCAAAGGCGGGATGGAGCTCATCGACGAGGCGCGTGCGAAATCAATTTACGACGCAATGGCGCCGGGCGTTGAAATTTCCGGCGGCTCGGCGGCAAACTCAATCGCCTGCATCGCCTCGCTCGGCGGCAAGGGCGCGTTCGTCGGCAAGGTTTCGAAGGACAATCTCGGCGACATTTTTCGCCACGATCTGAAGGCGCTTGGCGTCCATTTCGAAACGACGCCGCTTGAGAAGGGCCCCGGCACCGCCCGCTGTCTCATCAATGTGACGCCGGACGCGCAACGTTCGATGACGACCTATCTCGGCTCGGCGGGATACGTGTCGCCGGCCGACATCGACGAGCCGACGATCGCGCGCGCGGCGATCACGTTTTTCGAGGGCTATCTTTTCGAGCAGCCGATGGCGCGAGAGGCCTTCGTCAAGGCCTGCCGAATCGCCAAAAAAACCGGCCGCAAGGCGTCGCTGACGCTCTCCGACGCAAGCTGCGTTGATCGTCAGCATACGGCGCTGATCGCCTTCTCAAAGGCGCATGTCGACGTGCTTCTCGCCAATGAGCGCGAGGCCGAGGCCCTGTTCCAATCGAACAGGCTTGATGAAATCGCGAAGAAGGCGCGCACGCTCTGCCCGCTCGTCGCCGTGACGATGTCGGAAAAGGGATCCGTTCTCATCCCGCGCGAGGGGGAAGTCGTGCGCATCGCGCCGACAAGGCCTCAACGGCTCGTCGACACGACGGGCGCCGGCGACGCCTACGCCGCCGGGCTCCTTTACGGGCTCGCGCGCGGGCTCGATCTTGAAAAATGCGGCGCCCTCGGTTCGGTCGCGGCGGCCGAGGTGATCAGCCATTTCGGCGCGCGCCCGCAGCAAAATCTGAGGAAAATCGCCGTCGAGGCGGGAATTCTTTCATGAAACGACGTGCGATTCTCGCCGGCGCCGTCCTTGCGCTCGTCGCCAGCCTTGCCGGCGGTGCATGGGCGAACCGCGAACGCCTGATGCTCGCCTTTCTTGGAGCGAAGACGGAAAAGCGCACCCTCGCCGAGCAGGAGGCGCTGATCCTCCCGCATATTCGCGTATTCCAGCCCACGGCAGGCTCGCCGCCTTTTCCGGCGATCGTCCAGTTTCACGGCTGCGCCGGCTATCGTCCCGACTTCATGGCGCAGTGGGCGAAGGTCGGAACCGAGGCAGGGTTCCTCGTCATCGCGGTCGACAGCATGAGCCCGCGCGGCATCGACCGCGAAGAAGCGCTGTCATCCGTGTGCGCCGGCAAGCGCCTCATCGGGCAGGAGCGCGCCGGCGACGTCGCCGCCGCGCTCGCCGCCGTCGCCGCGAGAAAAGATGTCGATCCCGCGCGCATCGTCGCCGCCGGCTGGTCGCACGGCGCCTGGTCGCTGATGGATTATCTTGCGCTCTCTGCCGCGTCGCAAACGCCCCCGTCCCTCAAAGGCGAAGCGCCGGCGATCGATCCCGCCGGCGTCATCGCGTTCTATCCCTATTGCGGTGAAGGGACATGGAGCCGGCTCTTGAACTGGAACACGAAGGCGAAGGTCCTTGCGCTCATCGCAGGCGCCGACACCATTGTCGACGGCGCCGAATGCAGGGCGCGGTTTGAGGCGATCCGCCAGGCAGGAACGCCCGTCGACCTCGTCTGGTACGAGAACGCCGACCATGTCTTTGACGATGCCGGCCTCGTCGGCGGCGAATTCGCGCATTACTACGGCGCGGCGGCGGCCGAGGACGCCGCGCGCCGCTACCGGTCGTTTCTCGAAGCGATCAGGTCGCGTCCGTAAGCGGCCGCGCCGGCGCTGCTGCCTCCATGAGACGCCAATAGGCAGGAGCGCCGGCGAAAGCCTCCCAGCGCGCGCGGATCGCCGCGGCGGTCGCCGCGGCCTCAGCGCCGCGAAATCCGGCGATGAATCCGGCGACGCGCGCCGCTTCCGGCCCGCTGCCGAAAACGACTTCCTCCGCGACGGCCTGCGCGACGACGGCGTCATTGATGTCGCCGAAGGCGTCTTGGAGCGCTGTCATCGCCGCGAATACGGGCTTTCGCGCCTCCGGCGCATAAAGATCGCGAAAGAACTGCGCGGCGTAGCGGAATCGCTTCAGTTCGACCCGCAGCGCATGGAGGGAGGTCGGCGCGTCGAAATCAATATGGGCGGCGCGGCGCAAGAGACGGTTTCGGGCGCGCTCAAGCCGTTCATCCGCATAAGGACGGGCGGGAGCGTTGAGGCGCCCGGGCGCGGCCGCGCGCCAGGGTTCGAGCCAGGCGGATCTCAAAAGCTCAAGCGCGAAGAACGCGAAGTCCCGGCCCGAAAGCGCCTCGGCCGCGCGCCTCCAGGCCCGGGCGCGTTCGTCTTCGAGGCGGGCTCTTAGGGCGGGTCCGGCGTCGGCGAGCGTCAGGCTGCTCTCAATAAAGACATCGAGATCGCGGGCGGCGCCGACGATCCGCGCAAGACCTTTCGCGTAAGCGGCGAGACCTTCGAGCGCGCCCTCCGGCAGCGCTGTTCTGAACGTCTCCGCAGCGGCGCGAAACCGCCGCAACGCGACGCGAAGGCGGCGGCCGGCGTCGCTATCATGCATATCGGCGGCGGCGTCCGCGGCGTCGATGGCGCTGACGGCGACGCCTTTGAGCGCGCTCGCGAGCGCGTCGCCAACGCTCGCGTCCGTCGCTATCCGCAGGCGTTGGCGTTCTTTCCCCAGCGCGGCCGCGCCGGCGGCGCGCGCCCTCTCGAGCTTCGTCGTCAATGACGGCCGCAGCCGCGCATCGGTCGCGGTGACAAGATCCTTCGCAAGGTCGAAGAGGGCGGCCGCGTCGCCCTTCAAGAGTTCTAGCTCGACCTCGGCGATCGGCGCCGTTCGCCGCTCGATGAGGTTTTGCGCGGCGCCGATTTCCGCCGAGACCTCGATCAGCGCGCCGCCCTTTTCAACAAGCCTTGACCAGCGATCTGTCGTCGTTCGCGCGATCGGCCTTAGGTCGCCGCTCTTGGCCGAAATCAGCGCATCGATTTCGCAGACGCCGGTCTGGAGCGAATCCTCTCCGGAAGCGAGGATGCGCTCGCTCTCGACACGGAGCAAAGCGCCCGCTCCCTTCGGCGCGCGTTTTGCGACGATTGCGCGCGCGCCGGCATCCTCCCTGACGCGCAAGGAAACGCCGGCCTTTGCGAGCCGCCCTTCCTCGCTGTCGTAATAGGTCGAGACAAGGCGCTCGAAAGCGCCGGCCCCGACGGCGATCGCGTCCAGCATCGGAAGCCTCGGCGCCGACATGACGTCGCGCGCCGCGCCGACAAGCTTCAACTCGAATTCGGTCTTTGCGTGCGCCATCAGCGCTCTGTCCCGCCGCGAGTCCGGAAAACGCCTCGGCGATTGCTGGCGCAGAAACGCCCGCTTGTCATGCGTCGCGGCGCAAAAGCGCAAAGCATCGCGCAACCCCGCCATTTCTCGCGGCGGTCGCACACTCCGCGGCTGAACGGGCGCCGAACCGCTCGCGCGTCACGCGAGCGGTTGAAGGGACGGGCGCCGCCGAAATGAAATCGGCGCCCCAATCAGGGGCGCCGACGCTGCAGCCCGCCCGAAAGGCGCTACTGCGTCTTGCGGGTGCAAGCGTCCATGGCGGCCTTGGCGTCCGGCGACGCAGCCTCGTAGCGCGCCGTCCGGTCTTCAATCGCGCCGAGCGTCTGGAACTCCTCAACGAGCGCGGGGTTCGCGCTGATCCGTTCCTCAAGGCAGACGCAGCCCGAGGTGTCGCGACCCTCGGCGGTCAGACGGGCGACGCAAGCGTCCGCCCATTCGCCGGCGTAAGCCATCGATGAAAGCGCGGCCGCCGCCGCGCCGATCGCTAATACGAACTTCATAAGGGCCCTTTCGCGGTTTGGGTTCAGCTGGACGCGAGGTTCTCGCCCGCCATGGCGAACATCGTCAAGCCGCCAGCATCTCTTAATCGGAAGCCAGATCGCCCCTTCACGCAGATGAGCGGCGAATAAATTTAGAAGCGCATTGAACTCGGCGCCGCGCTGCGCGAAGAAGCCGCCATGACAGCGAAAATGCACGGCACGACGGTTTTGAGCGTTCGGCGCGGCGGCGTCGTCGTCGTCGGCGGGGACGGGCAGGTGAGTCTCGGCCAGACGATCGTCAAGGGCGACGCGAAGAAGGTTCGGCGGCTCGCCGGCGGCAGGGCCCTCGCGGGCTTTGCCGGCGGTACGGCGGATGCTTTCACGCTGCTTGAGCGCCTTGAAGCCAAGCTCGAACAGCACCCCGCCAACCTCACCCGCGCCGCCGTCGAACTCGCAAAGGACTGGCGGACCGACCGGTATCTGCGCCGCCTTGAAGCGATGATGATCGTCGCCGACGCGACGTCGACGCTCATCTTGACGGGCGCGGGCGACGTCATCGAGCCGCCGGACGGCCTTGCCGCCATCGGATCGGGCGGCGACTTTGCGCGGTCGGCGGCGCGGGCGCTTCTCGATGAAACGGCGCTCGACGCCGAGGCGATCGTCCGGAAAGCGCTGGCGATCGCGGCGTCCGTTTGCGTATACACGAATGATCGCGTGACCGTCGAGAAAATCGGCGAGTGAACGCCGCAGGCACGGTCCTGAGGCGCTCGGGCGGAGAATTCCGGTTCCGGTTAACCCTAATCGCCGTTATCCAATTTACTCCGTTAACGGAAAACTTTTCATATCTTTAAACGGGCGATAAACACCGATCGTCAATAGTTCACGGCGCAGTCTTGCGCGAGCTTCATGTCGCGCGAGGCGGCGCGGCAATTGACGGGGACATCCATGGCTGAGCTTTCTCGAGAATCGCTTTTGAAACTCGGCGCGCGGTTTCGCGACGACCTTTACGGCGGCGCGGCGATCGTGATGGCGGCAATGACGCCGATCATCATCGGCGGCCTCGCCTATGGCGCTGAAGTCGGCGGCTGGGAGCTCACGAAGCGCCAGGTGCAAAACGCGGCGGACGTCGCCGCCTACGCCGCGGGGACGCAAATTCGCTCAGGCGAGGCGAACGATGTCGCGGAACTCGCGGCCGAAACGGTCGCCGAATCGAGCGGCTATAAGGGCGGCGCCGACGGGCTGACGCTCGAGCGCCCGCCGTCTTCGGCCCCGCTCGCCGCGGACGGCACCGATCCGAACGGCGACAATTCCTATGTCTATGTGACGCTGACGCAGACGGCGCCCAGGACCTTCACCAAGTTTTTCTCGGCGAACGGCGACGTGACGTTCACATCCGCGGCGCTCGCCAAGATCGAGAGCGGGCGGCCGGCCTGCGTCCTCGCGCTCCATCCGAGCGCCTCGGGCGCGATATCGACCGGCGGCTCGACGAATGTGGACCTCAATGGCTGCGATATCGCGGCCAACTCAATTTCTTCGACTGCGATCACCGCTACGGGGAACGGCTCAAGCGTGACAGCCGACTGTATTTCCGCCGTTGGCAATGTTTCGGTGAATAGCACATATAATCTCGATTGCGCCGCGCCGATCGCCAATGGTCCGAAAACGGCGGACCCCTATGCCGGCGTTCCGATGCCGACCGCGGGCGACTGCGATCTCACCTATACGGCGGCGCAATTCACGCAAAACGGCAACCCGTCGACGCCGGGAACCGGGCAGTCGAACAAGACCCTCTGCTACTCGGGCGCGGCTTGGAACTTCAACCGGACCATCAACCTCGCGTCGAACAACACGTACGTGCTTTTCAACACCCACGCGACGCAGACAGCGACCTTCGGGACCAGCGGAAACAGGACTGTCAGCGGGACCAACGTCAACGTCATCCTGATCGGCAAATGGAACGTGTCGTTCAACGGGTCGACATCGCTCGCGCTGACGGCGAGAACGACCGGAACCTATAAGGGCCTTGCGCTTGTCGGCGACCGGGCCCACGCTGTCGACATCGACATTTCGGGGAACAACGTCGGCAAGATCGTCGGCGCCATCTACTCGCCAAATTCAGAATCAAACGTCACCTACACCGGCTCCAGCACCGCCTATTCAAGCGGCCAATGCACGCAGGTGATCGGCGGGACAGTGACGTTCTGGGGCAATTCGAGCATGTCCACGGACTGCGCCAACTCCGGCACGACAGCGATCATGGCCGGGCAATCCATCAAGATCGTCGGGTGAGCGAGATGACAATGAAATTCCTGAAGTCCGGTTTGCGTTTCGCGGCCTGCGAGCGCGGCACGTCGGCGATCGAATTCGCTATCGGCGCGCCCGTTCTCCTTGTCGGCCTCGTCATCGTCACCGATGTCGGCCTTGCGGTCGGCGGCCGCATGAAACTCGATCAGGCCGTCCGGTCGGGCGCCGAGTTCGCGATGAACAGCGTCACGGACGAGGTGACGCTCGAGGACATGGTGAAGTCAGCCGCGACCGGCGCTTACGGCAACGACCTCAACGACGTCAATCAGAGCGACATTCCAACGGTCGACGTGACGAAGACATGCGAATGACCCGACGCCGCCGGCGTTTCGGCGTCCTGAGACGCGCTTTGCACGAACGACATTGTTCCCTACATCTATTATCAGTTCTCAGCGAGCCAGGACTATCAGGGCGTATTCATTCCTGACTTCACCATGCACACGGAAATGAAAGTGCAGACGCGCTGATATGAGGAACTCGCTTTTTCGGAATCGGGACGGCGCCGCGGCCGTCGAGTTCGCGATCATCGCGCCCGTCATCTTCGCATTCCTGTTCGGGATCTTCGAAGTTGGCCGGGTGATGTACGAACAAAACCGCGTCGCGGCGGCGGCGGCGGCCGGCGCGCGCGCCGTGACGCTTTACGGCGCCGCCGACGAAACCGCGATCGAGAATGCGATCAACGCAAAGCTCCCCTACGCCGCGACGATCGAGTTCGAAGACCTGACGCTCGGCAGCCAGGAATTCAAGAAGATCATCATCACCTACGATTTTGATTTCCTGATCAAATTCACGGAAGGCTGGAGCGGCGTCACGATCTCGGCGACGCGCTACGCGCCGGCTGTCAGCTGACGGCTCCCAAAAATCGCATGAACGGGGGCGGCCTTTGGGCCGCCCTTTTTCTTTCAGGGCCTTTCCGGCATCAGGGGGACGCCCTAAATGCCCGCCCATGACCGCATTCTCCCCCCGCGAAATCGTATCCGAACTCGATCGCTTCATCGTCGGCCAGACGGCCGCCAAACGCGCCGTCGCCATCGCGCTCCGCAACCGCTGGCGGCGGCGGCGCGTCGAAGGCGCGATGCGCGAGGAAATCACGCCGAAGAATATCCTGATGATCGGCCCGACCGGCGTCGGCAAGACCGAAATCTCGCGGCGCCTTGCAAGACTGGCCGGCGCGCCGTTCCTCAAGGTCGAGGCGACGAAATTCACTGAAGTCGGCTATGTCGGCCGCGACGTCGATCAGATCGCGCGCGATCTCGTTGAGGCGGCGATGGCGCTGGTGCGCGAAAAGAGGCGCGAGGAAGTGAAGGCGCGGGCCCATCAGGCCGCCGAAACGCGCGTCCTCGACGCTCTTGTGGGCGAAACGGCGGGAGCCGCGACGCGCGCCAGCTTTCTTGAAAAGCTTCGGCGAGGCGACCTCGACGAGCGCGAAATCGAACTTGACCTTCGCGATCAGGGCGGCGCGCCGAGTTTCGAGATTCCGGGGATCCCCGGCGCGCAGATGGGCGTCATCAATCTCTCGGACATGCTCGGCAAGGCGTTCGGCGGTCCCGTGAAGCGGCGGAAAGTCCGTGTAAAGAACGCCTATGAGCCGCTGATCGCCGAGGAATCCGACAAGCTCATCGACAATGAAGCGATCGCGCGCGAGGCGGTGGACCTCGCCGAAAACGACGGGATCGTCTTTATCGACGAAATCGACAAGATCGCCCGCGGGGGGCATGAGGGCGCGCGCGGCGGCGCGGACGTCTCGCGCGAGGGCGTCCAGCGCGATCTCCTGCCGCTTATCGAGGGCGCGACGGTCGCGACCAAATACGGGCCGGTCCGCACGAACCACGTCCTTTTCATCGCGTCGGGCGCCTTTCACTTCGCCAAGCCCTCGGACCTCCTCCCTGAACTTCAGGGGCGTCTCCCGATCCGCGTCGAGCTTGACGCGCTGACGCGCGATGATCTCCGCCGCATCCTCACCGACACCGAGGCGAGCCTTGTCCGCCAATACGCGGCCCTGATGGAGACGGAGGGAGTGACCCTGACGTTTACCGACGATGGGATCGACGCCATCGCCGACGCCGCCGCCGCCGTGAACGCCTCGATCGAGAATATTGGGGCAAGGCGGCTCGCGACCGTCCTTGAAACCGTCCTTGAGGACCTCTCCTTTTCGGCCGCTGACCGGTCGGGCGAGGCGGTCGCCGTCGACGCCGCCTATGTCGAGGCGCGAATCGGCCAAATCGCCCGGAACGCCGACCTTTCCCGGTATATTCTTTAGGGCTGCGGCGTTGCCGGCCGGCCACATCGACCGGGGGCGGCGGCCTTCCAGTTTCGTTAATGCCGGGTTAAGGTCGCGGGTTAGACGCGTAGAGTGGGGCAAGCCATGGCGGACGGCGCATCCAGTCACTCGATCCGGCGCTCGGCGCACGGAGGGCATGGCGGCCATGGGGCCGCGCCGGCAGCGCATGGCGGCGGCCTCGGCCTTGGTCACGGCCATCACAAGGAGCGTCCGCGCGTCGCCTTCACCGGCGAGGAGTTCGGTTTCGGCTATCAAGCGGCGGAAAGGTTCGCGGAAAAGGGCCGGCGGCGGCCAATCTTTGACGCGGGCCTTGCGGTCGCGAAAGCGCGCACCGAACAGGAGTTCCGTCTCTACGCGGATCGCTACCAGGGCGGCGAGAATAAGAAATTCGATTTCAGCGCGACGTCGTGGCAGCCGCTTCGGACGAAGGAGCAAGCGCTGCTCGCCGTCAAGCAGCACACCGCCGATTTCGCCGTTGTACCGTTTTACCACCCCTATTTCGGCTACGACTATGAAACGCTGCGCGCGCTCGGCTCGCTGATCTTTCTCCTCGGTGTCGAACAGGTCGAGGCGACGGACAATTTCTGCCTCGCCGTGCATGAAAGCCAGCTTTACGACCTCATCCAGTCAGCCCATCCCGGCACGGGGTTTTCGGCGTTGCAGCGCCGGTTCCGGAAGTCATGGGGGACGATCGACAACGGCAGCGGCAATGCGCCCGGCGCAAGGCTGGATCCGGAAATGCCGCGCGCCGGCCTTCCGATCGACATGTCAGATCAAAAGCTCATTCGCGACCGGGTCGATGTTGTGTTTGCGGGACCGGAGGCGGCGCGGCGCTGCAAGTCGAAGCTCGACGGTTTGCGTCAGGCGGGCGTCCTCGTCGAGGAAACGCTGGAAGCGATCGAGCCCCATCGCGACTTTGCGCGCCGCGTGCGCGACGTGCTCGACCA
>JACADX010000188.1 GCA_013389125.1 Parvularculaceae bacterium
TAGCTTTCCCTCAATGAGCAGTCCCGTGCAGTAATCGACGAAAACGCGCGCCATCGTCGCCTTCGCCTTGGCTTCGGCGAGCTTGAACTGCGTATTCTGAAAATTGAAGATCGGCCGACCGAAGGCGTGGCGCTCTTTCGTGTAGGCGATCGTCAGATCAAGCGCGCGTTCGATCGCCGCGATCGCGATGACCGCGATCTGCTGGCGCTCTTGCGGCAGCTGCTGCATCAGCTGGATGAAGCCCAAGCCTTCCGTATGTCCAAGGAGGTTTTCGGTCGGAATTTTGACTTCGTCGAAGAAAAGCTCCGAGGTGTCCTGCGCCTTGTTGCCGAGCTTCTTCAGGTTTCGCCCGCGGCGAAAACCGTCGACTTCGTCCGTCTCAACGACCATCAGCGAAACGCCCTTGGCGCCTTCCGAAGGATCGGTCTTGGCGACCACGATGATGAAATTCGCCGTCTGGCCGTTGGTGATGAACGTTTTGGAGCCGTTCACCACATACTGGTTGCCAGTCTTGATCGCCGTCGTCTTGACCGCCTGCAGGTCCGAGCCCGTGCCGGGCTCGGTCATGGCGATCGCGCCGATCAGCTCGCCTTTCGCCATGCGCGGCAGCCAGCGCTTCTTCTGCTCTAGGGTGCCGTAATGGAGAATGTAGGGGGCGACAATGCAGTTATGGAGCCCGGCGCCGAAGCCCTCGACACCCGCCCGGATCTGCTGTTCGCAGAAAATCTGTTCGTGGGCGAATGTTCCGCCTGCGCCGCCATATTCCTCCGGCATCGACATGCAGAGGAGACCGGCCTCGCCGGCCTTTTCCCAGGCCCACCGGTCGACCTTGCCCTGCTCGCGCCATTTCTCGACATGGGGAGCGAGCTCGCGGCTGAAGAACTTGTAAACTTCGTCCTCAAAAAGAACGAGGTCATCCGTTTTCCAGCTTGGGCGCGCGGTCTGAACTGCGGGCATGACTCCTCCGGGAGCTTCGACGTTTGGAGACTCATGCGCTGTGCGATGGACTCGCGCAATTGCCGCGCGCAGATGCGATAGCCGCCGGAAGGGCGAGCCTTCCGGCGGCGGTCCTGTCGATGACTTTTTGGCCCTAAAGCCCGCCGATCAAGGCTGGAACATAGGTCGACGCGATGACAACCAGAAATATCGCGCCGGTCAGAAAGATCAGTCCCTTTGCCGCTTCGCCCGCCCCCAATTGACGAAGCAGACCGATGACAGCGACCAGCAGGAGCCCGAGGCTGACCATGCCGACCGTCGCAGCGATCGAAAACATTGCTTACGCGCCCTTCCGTAAGATTTGACGTGATGCCCCGCCGGACCACCCAACCCGACTGGGAGTTATATAATTACAATTCGAATCATCGGCTGTCGAGGCGTCATCGCGGGTTTTCTAAGGTTTTTTTAACGTTCGATGTCGGGCGACGGGAAATCGAAGATTGCCTATCTGACCAACGTCTTAGATTCGCTTTCTGAGGCGTTTGATGAGGCTGGAGGTGTCAAGACGCCCCCCGCCCATCGCCTGGATGTCCGCGTAGAATTGGTCGATCAGCGCGGCGACCGGCAGTTGCGCGCCGTTTGAACGCGCTTCCTCAAGGGCGATTCGGAGGTCCTTTCGCATCCAGTCGACTGCAAAACCGAAGTCGAACCGGCCTTCCGCCATGGTCTTCATACGGTTTTCCATCTGCCACGACCTCGCAGCCCCGCCGGAGATCGCCTCGAAGACCCGGTCAAGGTCGAGGCCCGAGGCTTGCGCGAAATGGACGCCTTCGGCGAGGCCCTGGAGGAGGCCGGCGATACAAAGCTGATTGACCGCCTTGCAGAGCTGACCGTGGCCCGTCGGGCCGACATGAACGATGCGGGCGGCATAAGCCGCGATCGCCGGCCGGGCGCGATCAACATCGAAAGCTTCCCCTCCGCACATGACCGCAAGCTTACCCGCCTCCGCGCCCGCCTGCCCGCCTGAGACCGGCGCATCAATGAAGCCTACTCCTTTTGCGCCAAACCGCTCGGCGAGGCGCCTTGCAAGCGACGGGCTTGCGGTAGTGTGGTCGACGACGATCGACCCCTTTGAAATCCCGTCCGCCGCGGCGCCGAGCACGGCTTCGACATCGGGATCATCGCCGAGGCAGGTAAAGACGATGTCAGCGCCGGAGGCGGCCTCCTTGGGGCGCGCCGCCGCGACGCCTCGGTAGGCCTTCGTCCAGGCGGCCGATTTCGCCGCGTTTCGATTGTAGACGACGACATCCATTCCCCGGGCGGCGAGATGTCCCGCCATCGGGTAGCCCATGACGCCGAGTCCAAGGAATGCGACTTTCATGCGCGTTTCTTAGTCCGTATGCGGCCCGGCAGCGTAGCGACTGGCGAAATAGAGGAGCGGCGCTCCCGGAAACGAATCAAACTCGACGACGCGGGCGACGAGAATCACATGATCTCCCGAAAAATGCCGACCGACGATCTCACAATCGAGGCCGGCCAGCCGATCGGCGAGCAGCGGGGCCCCGGTTTTCTTGACGGCGTATTCCCCGGCGGTCAGCGGCGGCGGTTCATGGCGCGCGAACCGCTCGGACAAATGCTGTTGGCTGTCCTTCAAGATGCTGATCGCATAAGCGTTCGACGCGGCGAAATCCGCAAAGGACGACGCCTTTTTCTCGAGGCACCAGAGAACGAGCGGCGGATCCAGCGATACGGACGTGAACGAATTGATCGTGATCGCCGTGAAACCGCCGCGCGGATTGGCGCAGGCGGCGATCGCGACGCCGGTCGCAAACCGCCCAAACGCGTTCTTCAGCAGACGGAAGGGATCGCTCAATGGCGATCTCCGTGCGTCGCGCGCGTTCGCGCTATTTGTCCGGGATATTGATACAAGATAACCTCGCGGCGCCGGCTTGTGCCGGTAGCATCAATCGCGTCAAATAAAAAGCGCAGCGCCGGACGCATCCGAAAGGGCCGGAATGGAGATTGTCGACAAGCTGGCCGCGCTTTTCGCCGCCTACCCATGGCAGATGTGGGCCTCGTTCGTCATTCTCGCCGCGGCGATCGGCGCGTTCGCGAGCGAACGCTTCTCACTGGAACTTGTCTCGATTGCGACAGTCGCCGTCTTTCTTGTCCTCTTTGAAGCGGCCCCCCTCATTCCGGCGGACGGCGGCGAGGCGATAACGACGTCGACGATTCTCGAAGGCTTCGCCGACCCGGCGCTCCTTGCAATCATGTGCCTCCTGATGCTGAGCCAGGGCCTCTTCCAGAGCGGCGCCATGGAATGGCCGACGCGGTTCCTCGTCAATGCGCCCGCGCGCGTGAAAAAACCGGCGCTTGTCCTCGTGCTCTTGCTCGCCCTCTTCGCCAGCTCGTTCATCAACGACACGCCGGTCGTCGTCATGTTCTTGCCGATCGTCGCCGCAATCGCCGCCGCGAGCCGCATCGCGCCGTCGCGCGTGATGATGCCGCTTTCCTATTTCGCGCTGCTCGGCGGCATGACGACGCTTATCGGGTCCTCGACCAATATTCTCGCGGCGGGCGTTTATCACAAGGCGACAGGCGCCGAGATCGCGTTCTTCGATCTGACGCCGATGGGCGCGATGATCGCCGGCGTCGGCGTCATCTACATGGCGACAATCGGCAGGCTCCTCCTCCCGTGGCGAGGCCTCGTCGAGGTCGAGGAGGCGCGCGAGAACAAACAGTTTCTCGCGCAGTTTGAAATTGCGCGCGGCCATTTCCTGCTCGGAAAGGGCCCGGTCGGCGGCCTGTTCCCGGATCTGCCGGAAATCACCGTCCGCATGGTGCAGCGGCGCGAGGAGGCGATTCTTCCGCCTTATGACGACTTTCGTTTCGCGATCGGCGACATCGTCATCATCGCCGCGACGCGCGACGTCCTCACGAAGCTCCTGAAGGAGCGGCCGGAGATCCTCGGCGGCGCGCTCTCTGAGGTCGATCTCGACGAGGACGATCCGCGCGCGCCGCGCGCGCAGCTGACCCTTGTTGAAGCGGTCGTCGCGCCGGCGTCGCGGATGATCGGCCGCACCGTCGGGCAGATCGGATTCCACTATCAGACGAACTGCGTCATCCTCGGCGTCGAGCGCCGCAGCCGCATGATCAGGACGCCGATCAGCGGCATCCGCCTTGAGGCCGGCGACGTGCTGCTCATCCTCGGTCCCCTCGAGAACATCCGCACGCTGCGCATGGATCGCGACGTGCTGATGATGGAGGCGTCGATGACGGGGCTGCCGGCGCCGCGCAGCGCCGCCCTTTCGGCGTCGATTTTCGTCGGCGTCGTCGTCATCGCGGCGCTTGGAATTCTGCCGATCGGCATTGCGGCGATCTGCGGCCTCTTCGCCATGCTGGCGTTCGGCTGTCTGAACATTCGCCAGGCGGCGCGCGCCTTCGACCGGCGCATCTATCTCCTGATCGGCGGGTCGCTTGCGATGGGTCACGTGCTCGAAGGAACAGGCGGCGCGGCGTTTATCGGCGGCGCAATCGCGCCGATCGCGGAGAACTTCGGGCCGGCGGCGCTTCTTTCGGCGGTGTTCATCATGAGCGCGGCCGTCACCAATCTGCTTTCCAACAATGCGACCGTCGCTCTCCTCGTTCCGATCGCAATCAGCGCCGCGAAGGTCGCGGGCGTCGATCCCTGGACGCTGGCGCTTACCGTCATTTACGGAGCGAATTGTCCGTTCGCGACGCCGATCGGCTACCAGACGAATCTTCTTGTGATGTCGCCGGGACACTACGCGTTTCGTGATTATCTGAAAGTCGGCGGGCCGATGCTGATCCTCATCTGGTTCGCGTATTCGCTCGTCGCGCCGGCCTACTTCGCCGCGATCGGGCGGCTGTAGTCAGCGCCGCACGAAATGCCGCGCGGTTCGTAACATTCCCGATATCAGGGCCGTATTGCCGGCGCCCTCTTCAGTGCGCAGTTCCGGCGACAATCGCAGTATCCCGATCCGCCCTGGTCCGCCTGCGTCGCGTGCGCCGCCGCCGTTGCCCATTCGCTAATCGACCGCTAAGATTCTCCTTGTAGGTTGGTTCGATGCGCAACGAGGAAGTCTCCAAAAGGCTCGGTCTTGAGGGCGGCGATTATTACATCACCGCCGCCTCGCCCTGTCCTTATCTTGCGGGGAAGATGGAGCGGAAGATTTTCTCCTATCTCGGCGGTCCCTCGGCGCCGGCGCTGAACTCCGCGCTGTCAAAGCGCGGCTTCCGGCGATCGCAGAACATCATTTACATGCCGGCCTGCGACGGCTGCCGCGCTTGCACGCCCGTGCGCGTCGTCGCCGCAGAGTTCGAACCGTCGCGCTCGCGCCGCCGGCTCCTGCGCCGCAACGACGATCTCCATCGCCGCATCCGGGCGCCGCGCGCCACGTCAGAGCAATTTTCGATCCTGCGCGCCTATCTCGACGAGCGCCACCATGACGGCGGGATGGCGGAAATGACCGTCCTCGACTACGCTTCGATGGTCGAAGAAACCGCCGTCGACACCATGCTCATCGAGTACTGGCGCGACGACGCCGACGGCGGCGCGACGCTGCTTGCGTGCGCGCTCACGGATCGGTTGAATGACGGCCTGTCGATGGTCTATTCGTTCTTCGAGCCGGAAGAGCGGGCGCGCAGCCTTGGCGCTCACATGATTCTCGACCATATCGCGCTCGCAAGAGAGCTCCGCCTTCCTTATGTCTATCTTGGCTATTGGGTCGATGGCTCGCCCAAGATGGACTACAAGAAGTCCTATCAGCCCCTTGAACGGCTGACGGCGGGCGGCTGGACGCGCATGCCGCAAGGCGGTTAGCGCCCTTTCTTTCAGCGACGGCTCAGGCCAATCTGCCCGCCGCGAAAGGGGCGCGGGAATGGGCCTGATCAATCGTCGGAACTTGTTCGTCGCCGGAGCCGCCGGTCTCGCTGCGGGTTGCGATTGCGGCGCGCCGGAAGGGCTTCCCGCCGCCGCCGGAGCGATTCGCGCGCGCGCGCTTCGCATGGTGACGACCTGGCCGAAAGACTTTCCGGGACTTGGGACCGCGGCTGAGAACGTCGCAAGGTTCATCGATGAAATGTCGGGCGGCGCGATCAAGGTCCATGTTTACGCCGCCGGCGAGCTTGTCGGCGCTTTCGACAGCTTCGACGCCGTGTCGAACGGATCGGCCGACATGTATCACGGCGCCGAATATTACTGGGCCGGGAAATCGAAAGCCTATCCCTTCTTCACGGCCGTGCCCTTCGGCATGACGGCGTCCGAAATCATTGGCTGGACGGAATATGGCGGCGGGCAGGAACTTTGGGACGAGCTTTCGGCGCGCTTCAACATCAAGCCCTTCGTCGCCGCCAACACCGGCCACCAGCTCGCCGGATGGTTCAAGCGGCCGATCAATTCGCTTGAAGATTTGCGCGGCCTCAAAATCCGGATGCCGGGCGTCGGCGGCGAAGTGATGCGAAGGATCGGCGCGTCCGCGGTCGCGCTTCCAGGCGGCGAGATTTACGCCGCGCTCCAATCGGGCGCGATCGACGCCGCCGAATGGGTCGGCCCCTGGAACGACCTCGCTTTCGGATTTCATCGTGAAGCGAAATACTATTATTGGCCGGGGTTCCATGAACCGGGCGCGCAATGCGCCGCCGGCGTCAACCTTGACGTCTGGAACTCCTTCACGGCGCAAGAACAGGCGATCGTCAAGTCGGCGTGCCACCGCGCCAATTACCTCTGTCTTGCTGAATTCACGCATTTCAACGGATCGGCGCTTGAACAGCTCGTCAAAGAGCACGGCGTCGAGGTCCGGAAGTTGCCCGACGACGTTCTCGCCGCGCTTGCTCGCGAGTCGAAAGCCGTGCTCGAGGAAGCGGCCGCCAGCGACGACATCACGCGCCGCGTTTTCGAGAGCTACAAGGCGGAACTGCTGCGCGTCCAGAAATGGAGCGAGATTTCGGACGAGGCCTTCATGACGGCGCGCCGCACCGTGTTTTCGCTTTAGCCGATGCTGACCGGCATCGTCGACATTTTAAACTGGCTTGCGGCGGGCGTGATGATTCCGCTGATGATGCTGCCGCTCGCGTCCTTCGCCGGTTCTCGCCGCGCCGCCGCAATCGCCGAAATCGCGCTCGTTCTCGGCGTCGCCGGCGCATGGTTTTTGTTCGCGAAGCTCGCCGTCGAGATAGATCCCCCTAAGGCGACGGCAGTTCAATTCTGCGCGGCGATGATCGGGCTTGTCGTCCTCGCCGCCGCGATCGCTTCCGCCGGCGCGCGATCGATCGCCGCCGCGTTGAGCGCGCCGCTCGAGGCGATCGTGCGGCGGACGGGCCACCTTGCGCTCTATCTCGTCATGTTGATGGCGCTCGTGCAGTTCTCGGCCGTCATCTTGCGCTACGTGTTCGGACTCAACTTCATCGCCATGCAGGAAAGCGTCACCTACATGCACGGCGCCGTCTTCCTGCTCGCCGGCGGCTACGCGCTGCTGACGGACGATCATGTGCGCGTCGATATCTTTTATCGCGACGCGTCGCCGAGAAGCAAAGCGATGATCGATCTTGCGGGAACCTACCTCTTTCTCTTCCCCTTCTGCCTCGTCGCCTTGTGGGCTGCGGGCCCTTATGTCGCGAATTCGTGGGCGGTGCGCGAAGGCTCGATGGAGCAATCGGGGATCAAGGGCGTTTTTCTGTTGAAGACGCTGATCCCGATCTATCTGACGCTTCTCGCCTGCGCCGGCTTCGTCATCGCCGCGCGTTCGGTTGCCGCCATCAAGTCGCGGAGCGTCTAGGCGATGGACCTCGTCGGCGCTCACGGGATCTGCTTTTGCGGCGTCGCGCCATGGCTCGATATCGCGATGATCGTCGCCTTGTGCGTCTTCATCCTCGCCGGCTATCCGGTCGCCTTCAGCCTTGCGGGGACGGCGCTTCTTTTCGCGCTCCTCGGCCTTTCCTTCGGCGTCTTCGACATCGGGTTCATCAAGCCTTTTCCTCAACGCATTTACGGCGCCGTCACGAACACGACGCTGATCGCCGTGCCGATGTTCGTCCTGATGGGCGTCATCCTCGAGAAGTCGCGCATCGCCGAAGAACTCCTCGACGAGATGGCGAAGCTCTTCGGCACGCTGCGCGGCGGCCTTGGGATTTCCGTCATGGTCGTCGGAGCTTTGCTCGCCGCGTCGACCGGCATTGTCGGCGCGACAGTCGTGACGATGGGGCTCCTCAGCCTGCCGACCATGCTGAAGCGCGGCTATGATCCGGCGTTCGCCTGCGGCTCGATCGCGGCGGCGGGAACGCTCGGCCAGATCATCCCGCCATCGATCGTCCTCATCCTCCTCGGCGACGTCATTTCGAATTCCTATCAGAAGGCGCAGCTCGAAATGGGCGTCGCCTCTCCGGACGCCATTTCCGTCGGCGACCTCTTTGCTGGCGCGCTTTTTCCCGGCTTAACGCTTGTCGGCCTCTACGTTCTCTATCAGATCTTCGTCGCCGCCTTTGACGGCGGGAAGACGCCGGCGATTCCGGCGGCGGAGCTCGGCGACCGCGCCAAAGTCTTCGCGGCGGCGATGAGAACCCTGCCGGCGCCGCTTCTGCTGATTGTCGCGGTCTTAGGGTCAATTCTCGCCGGCATTGCGACGCCGACCGAAGCCGCGAGCGTCGGCGCGATCGGCGCCCTCCTCATCGCGGGATCAAGGCTCGCGCCGAAGAACGCCGTCTTCACTGGACGCATTGCCGTTTTCGCTTCCGCCGCGGCTCTCGTCGCGCTCCTCTCGCTGACGTCGTTCGTCGATCTCCGCTACGGCCGGACGGAGGCGTCGGACCTTGAAAGGCTCGGCGCCGTCGGCGCGATCGCGCTTTGCGCGATCGTGCCCTGGGGCGTCGTCGCGAGCGGCGCGGCGCTGGCGCGCGAAAAATCGCTGCGGCCGATCGCCGATCAGACCGCGCGCATCACCGCGATGGTTTTCACGATCCTCATCGGCGCCGCGATGTTCAGCCTCGTCTTCCGCGGTCTCGGCGGAGAGGAGACCGTGCATCGCGCCTTGTCGGCGCTTCCCGGCGGCGCCGTCGGCGCGCTCATCGGCGTCATGGCGGTGATGTTCGTGCTCGGCTTTTTCCTCGACTTCATCGAGATCACGCTTGTCGTCGTTCCCCTTGTGGCGCCCGCGCTCCTCAAAATGGGGATCGATCCCGTCTGGCTCGGCGTGATGATGGCCGTCAATCTCCAGACTTCGTTTCTGACGCCGCCTTTCGGATTCGCGCTCTTCTACCTTCGCGGCGTCGCGCCGCCTTCGATCACGACGCTTCACATCTATCGCGGCGTCGTCCCGTTCATTGTGATACAGATATTGGCGCTCGTTATTCTCGCGATGGCGCCGGGGCTCGCCACCTGGCTGCCGGACCAGCTTTACGACTGAGCGCCCGCATAGGCCTTCAGCGCCGCCACTCGTTTTTCAATTGACGGATGCGTCGCAAAAAGACCGGCGAATCCGGTCGTATTGTCGAGCATCATCTGGCGAACTTCGCCCGGCGCATCGATCGCCGAACGGCCGGAGATTTTTTTCAGGGCCGAAATCATGCCGTCCGGATTCTTGGTGAGATCGACCGCGCCGGCGTCGGCGAGATATTCCCGCTTCTGCGACAGGGAAAACCGGATCACCATCGCGAGAAGATAGGCGAGGACGATAAGCGCAATCGCGATGAGGATGAGGACGCCGCCGCCGCGGCTGTCTCCCTTGCGGCCAGACGTGTGGCCGCCGATCCTGACGCCGGTGCGGAAGACATTGCGGAACACCAACTCGCCGAAGAACGAAAAGATGCCGACGAAGATGACCGCAATGA
>JACADX010000044.1 GCA_013389125.1 Parvularculaceae bacterium
GGCGTGCCAGTCGCGACGATGGCGATCGGCGAGGCGGGCGCTGCGAATGCCGGGCTTCTTGGCGTAGCGATTATCGCGCTTGGCGACGCAAAGATTGCCCGGCGTCTTGTGCAATCGCGAGAGGCCGAGACCGCCGCCGTGCCGCTGACGGTCGCCGACTGAAATGATTGTCGAGCCGAACGGCGTCATCGGGATATTGGGCGGCGGCCAGCTCGGACGCATGCTGGCGCTCGCCGCCGCCCGGCTTGGGCTGAGGGCGCACGTCTACACGCCGGACGAGAATGCGCCGGCGGCCGATGTCGCCCACGCTTTGACGATCGGCTCATATACGGACGCCGAACGGCTTGAGGCGTTCGGCGAGGTTGTGAACGTCGTCACCTATGAGTTCGAGAACGTTCCGGCGGAAACTGTCGATATTCTCGCCGCGCGGCGCGTTCCCGTAGCCCCCGGAGCGCGAGCGCTCGCCGTTGCGCAAGATCGCCTCATCGAGAAGGATTTCGTCAACTCGATCGGCGCGAGGACCGCGCCGTATTTCCCTGTCGACGACCTTGCCTCGCTTGCAGAGGGTCTTCAAAAGATCGGACGCCCCGCCATCTTGAAAACGCGTCGGCTCGGCTATGACGGCAAAGGCCAGACGACGATCGCGGCTGCGGACGGAGACCTCGCGCGCGCCTGGGAGGAGGCCAACAAGAAGGCCTGGGCGGAAATCGGCGCGCGGCCGGCGATCCTCGAAGGTTTCATTGACTTCACCATGGAAATATCCGTCATCGGCGCGCGCGGTCGCGACGGGTCCATCCGTTGCTACGACGTCCCGCGAAACGTCCACGAGGGAGGCATCTTGCGCCGCTCTCAAGTCCCGTCGGCGGCGCCGGCGGCGGCGACAGCGGAGGCCGCGGCGGTCACGACGCGCATGCTGACCGAACTTGATTACGTCGGCGTCATCGGCGTCGAGTTTTTCGTCCTCAAGGACGGCGGCGTCCTTGTCAACGAGTTCGCGCCGCGCGTTCACAATTCCGGCCATTGGACAATTGACGCCTGCGCGGTGTCGCAATTCGAACAGCATATTCGCGCCATAGCCGGCTGGCCGCTCGGCGACCCTGCGAGACATTCTGACTGCGTCATGGAAAACCTCATCGGCGATGAGGCCGGCCGCTGGCGCGACGTTTCCGTAGAGGCGAACGCCTGCATCCACCTTTACGGTAAGCGAGAGGCACTTCCCGGCCGCAAAATGGGCCATGTGACGCGCCTTAATCCGCGCTATCGCGCGCCGCCGGCGAAATAGGGCGGATCGCTCGCGGGGAAGGTTCCCTTCAAGGCGTCGTCGACCTTCTTTTCTTCGCGCGACCGTTCGGACTCGGCGGCCCTGTATCGCATCTTCCCGAGCCAGCCGAACAGTCCTTCAGGATCAAAGCCGCTGCTGTCGCGCACGCGCGCCTTGACCTTCTCGAACTGCATTACGTTTTCGATCCGCTTGCGGAGGAATTCCTTCGTCTCACGTTCGCCTTCGCTGTCGTCGGCGAACCAGCGCGCCATTGTCGATGCAAGGACGCCCGAGAGAATCGCGCGCTTTGAATAGAAATTGAAATCGGTCGACGGGTCGCCCATCGCCCGCCAGATCGCGTCAGCGCTCGCCCAGACGAGGCGCGCGGCCGTCGGCGCGTTGTGCGGCAGCGCGAGATAGGCGCCCGCGCGCCGGGCGGCCTCTTTGAAAGGACCTAAAGCGCCAAGGCGCGCCTCGATTGCGAGGACGACTTTCTCGCGGACTTTGAGCCCGGCGGCGGCCTCGCCGATAAGAGCCTCACGCGCCGCGCGGTCCGCCTCCCCGGACCAGTATTCGACAAGATCGATCGGCCCCCGTGGAAAGGCGGCGGCAAGCTCCGCCGGGCTGACGCCCGCTGCAGCGCCGGCCTTGGCAAGCATTGAAGGGGTGAAGCCCTCGAAAACCGCCGCCTTGAGCGCTTCCGGCAGCACCCTCTGGCGAACTGGGGTAAAGGGGTCTTTGCGGCCTGTCATGTCGGACATTCACCTTCCGTTAAGGCCGGTTATATGGACAGGATAAGGGGCCTTTGGTATAGGCCCGCTCGCCTCGGGTCGAGTTGCGACCCCAAGGCGCACGCACCGATCTGGCGTCCGGGCTGGCCCGATTAAGAGGCAGGCGCGGCGATATGATGGTGCGTTTCGGTTCTGGTCGGTCGTTTCAAAAGGAGGGTATTCCCCTGGTTCAGATCGTCGTCCGCGACAACAATGTCGAGCAGGCGCTCCGCGCTCTTAAGAAGAAGATGCAGCGCGAAGGCACGTTCCGCGAAATGAAGCGCCGCAAATTCTACGAAAAACCGTCTGAAAAGAAGGCCCGCCAGAAGGCGGAGGCGGTTCGTCGCGCGCGGAAACTAATCCGGAAGCGGATGCAGCGCGAAGGCGCGGTCTAGGCCCTCATTTGCCCTTTGGCGTCGCGGCGGGGTCGCTTATGTGGCGCCCTGCCTTTCCCTCAGCACGGGCCGGCGATTGGGCTTGGGGCCGATTCTTTCCCGGTTCCTTCGGGGCCGGTCCCGTTAGTTGGAGCGTTCCCATGAAAACCCTCTCTGTCCTCATAGCGGCATGCCTCCTTCTTTCCGCCTGCGAGACCATCAAGGGCGTCGGACGGGACATTGAGAACGCGGGCGAGGCGATCGACGACGCCGTGGATGACTGAAAAATTTGGCGCCCCGCGCCGCGAAGGCGCCACAGCCGGACAGAATCTTCACAAAATCAGGCTTCAATCGGCCGCGCCCGTCGGGCATTCTTGACCCAGGCGGTTTAAGATCGGGCCGTTTCCGGGCGGCTGGGCCGCTATTTTGCGTTGGCGGAGGGGTGTTCGAAGTGACGATGATGTTGCGCTTGGCGGCGGCTCTGCTCTGCGGAACGACGGTTTTGGCGGCCATGCCGTCGTACGCCCAGCAGCAAATTGATGAGCCGCGGCTTGACCCGATTTTCGGCGAAAAGCGTCCCTCGACGGTCGACGACCGGCCTCGCGTCACCAGCGACGACGAGTTTGATCACGACAAGAAATGGCATCCGCTTCGGGACTTCGTCGGCGTCTTCACCTTTCTCGCCCCGTCCAACACCGATCTCTCGATCGGCGTCGGGCCGGAGTA
>JACADX010000218.1 GCA_013389125.1 Parvularculaceae bacterium
CTGCAGCATCAATCGCAAGACTCATCTCGCTGAAAATGACGCCGCGCAGCTTAGCTTCGACATCGCCGACGCCTTCTTTTTCAAACCACCGTCGCCACTGGGAGACGTCGCGATGGTGGATCAGCGGCTTTCGCAACAAATCGCATGCTCTTTTGACGCCGCCGGCCAGGATCGGGACGGCGACCGGGAGCCACATTTCAGTGCAAAGGCGCGTCGCATTAAGCGCCGGCCAATCTCCATTTCCGTGCCTTACTGCAAGGTCCACATCGTCGTCCGTGAAGTCGACATGCTGGGCGGTCGCACTAACGCGGAGATCGAGATCGGGATGAAGCGCTGCAAATTCTCCTATTCGGGGCCCGAGCCACTTCGCCGCAAAACTCGGCGACACGCTTACGGTGAGAACGCGCGAGCGGCGATCGGGATCCCTTATCGCGAGGTCGCCCGCCCGCAATCGCGCAAGCGCTTCGCGCACGAATGGCGCGTAACGCTTTCCCGCTTCGGTGAGCTCAACGCCGCGTCCTGTGCGACGGAAAAGGGCGACGGAGAGCCGCGCTTCAAGTTCGCGCACGGCGTGGCTGACAGCGCTTTGCGTCAAAGACAATTCGCCGGCTGCGGCCGTGAAGCTCTCGAGCCTTGATGCCGCGTCGAAGATGCGAAGGGCGGCGGTCGAAGGCGGCGGGTCCATTCGCGTTTCAACTGACATGATATTTCCTCATGTATCATGAGGAGATTATTCTTGTTTTATGAGACCGTAGCGATCTTATACATGAATAACCCTCTAGCCTGGAAATTGCAATGCGACATTCAACCGAGCCCGAGAAATTGCCCGCGCCGCGTATTCTCTTCGTTTGTCAACACGGTTCCGTGAAAAGCGTCGTCGCCACAGAACTCCTGCGCCGGCTCGCGGGCGGGCAAGGACGCGACATCGAGGTCCGCTCTTTCGGGATCTCCCCGGAAAATCATGTCACGGCGGCGCTCGAAGCGGCGCTTCGTGAGGACAACATTGCGTTGTCGCGAAATCCATCGCCGACGCTCGCGCAAAAGGACCTCGACTCCGCCGACATTGTCGTTGTGTTTGATGAGCTCCCCGCTGCGCTGAACAGCAGGACAGTCATCGATTGGTTCGATGTCCCATCGATGATCGAAAATTATGCGGCTGCGCGCGCTGTTTTGGTTCCGCGGCTTCAGCGCCTGCTTGACTGCATGCCAAAGAATTCCGCGGCCGGGACAGAACCGCAAAACCGTTTAGTTTCTGCGCTCTTGCGAGATCTGTTCGGCGGACGACGACCTTCGCGCTGGGTGACGCGCGAACGACCGAAGATCGACCGCATCGCGTGCCCCTGGCTCATTCGGCGTTTCATCGACAAAGACGCCGAGTTCCTCTTCGCCCCGACGGAAAGAGTATTTCAGATCGCCGAGCGCGAAAGCGCTGTCGCCTTCGACATTCCGGGAGCTTCATTCTCGCATGAGGGCGAGCGCTGCAGCTTCGACGCTTTTGTCGATCGATTTGGAATTGACGATCCCGCCGTCTGCGCGCTGCAGCCGATTATTCGCGGCGCCGATATGGATCGGCACGATCTCGCGCCGGAGGCGGCTGGTCTTCACGCGCTGTCGCTCGGCCTTGGGATCACCCATCATGACGACCATGCGCTGCTCGCCGAGGGGCTAGCCGTCTACGACGCGCTTTACGCCTGGGCGATGAAAGCGCGCGGCGCGAAGCACAACTGGCAGGGGTAATGACGAACCGACAATGAGCGACTTTCGCTGCTCCACGCTCTTATGAACGCGGGTGAATCCGTTGCAACGGCCGCCCTCTTATCGGCGCAAGCAAACCCGCGCAGACTTCTTTCCGTGCTCAATCAAGCTAGCGTTGGGCTTTATCGTCAAAGCAACGCGAGGCCTAAATTCGCGATTAGCCGTCGGCCGTCAGCATGAGCACCCTTGTTCTATCGAGGTCTGACATCTCAAAACTGGCCGTCCCCGCCGACTACCATCGTGCGGTCGCGCGAGGATTTCGTCGCTACGCGGAACGCCGGATCAGTACGCCGGCGCCGATGGAGTTGCCGGCGGCGGGCGGCGCTTTTCATATCAAGGGAGCCACGGTTAACGATCAAAAGGCCGGCGTCGCGGCTGTAAAAATCAATAGCAATTTTCCGAGGAACTCGGAACGATTCGGTCTGCCGACGATCCAGGGCGCGATTATCGTCTTCGACTCCATTTCAGGTTCGCCGCTCGCAATTCTCGACTCCGCAGAGATCACCCTGCGCCGGACCGCCGCCGCGAGCGCCGTCGCCGCGGATCTTCTTGCAAAAAGCTCGGCGGATTCCCTGCTGATCTGGGGCTGCGGCGTTCAGGGCCGCGCACATGCTGAAGCATTCATGCCGCTTCGCCGGTTCCGCCGAGCCTGCTTTTACGATATCGATGCGGCGAAGGCCCGGCGTGTCGCACGAGACTTCGGCCCGATAGCGACCGCAATCGAAGATCCAGTGCGGGCTGCGCTCGAATCTGACGTTATCGTGACAACGACCGCAGCGCAGTCCGTGCTCCCGTTGCCTCGAAAGCTCGCACCGGGCGCGTTCGTCGCCGCGGTCGGAGCCGACAATCCATTTAAGAGCGAAATCCCGCCCGCTTTGATGACGCACTCCGCAATCATCACCGATGTGACCGATCAATGCGTCGTGATGGGCGATCTTCGGGCCGCCATCGCCGCCGGCGCTGTTCGCCGAGAAGACACTCGCGCCGAACTCGCGGAGGTTGTTGTTGGCGCGAGGCCGGGTAGAACAAGCGAGGAAGAGACGATCATCTTCGACTCGACGGGCGCGGCATTCGAAGACCTCGCCGCCGCCGAGATGCTCGTCGAGCGGGCCAAAGCCGAAGGACTTAGCGCGTGGATCGACCTTCAAAAATAGCTCCGCCTGCGCCCGCTTCGGAGCACTTCGCAGAGCTCGCCGCGAGTGCCGCCAAGATCGGTTGCATGTCTTTCGGCGGCCCGGCGGCGCAGATCGCGTTGATGCACCGCACTTTCGTCGAGGAAAAAAAGTGGATCGACGAAGCGCGATACTTGCACGCACTTAATTATTGCATGCTGCTCCCTGGTCCAGAGGCTCAACAACTTGCGACGTATGTCGGCTGGCTCCTTCACGGCGTCAAAGGGGGGATCGTCGCCGGCGCGCTCTTTGTCCTGCCCGGCGCCATCGTCGTCTTTGCGCTTTCTTGGCTTTACGCCGCACACGGAGAGGCGCCATTGGTGGAATCCGCGTTCTATGGCGTCAGAGCGGCGGTCCTTGCATTTATTATTGAGGCGCTCAACAGGATCGCACGGCGCGCGCTCAAGCGGCGCAGCGATTTTTTGATCGCGATCGCGGCGTTTGTGGCGCTGACGCTTTTTTCACTTCCCTTTCCGCTCATCATCCTTGCCGCCGCGCTGGTCGGCGTCTTTCACGCCAAAGACGTGGGGTTGGGCGCGAGCAAAACCCCGCGGCCGCTGTTTGCCAAGACTCTCGCGACTGCGGTCGTCTGGGCGGGGATCTGGGCGACGCCGGTCATCGCTGCATTCGCAGTGTTGGGACAAGATCATGTCGTCACGCGCGTCGGCGTTTTCTTTTCAAAGCTAGCGCTTGTCACTTTTGGCGGCGCCTACGCGCTCCTTGCATGGCTGCGCGAGCAAGCGGTCGAAACCGAAGGCTGGCTTAGCGCCGCGCAAATGATCGACGGTCTTGGACTTGCTGAAACGACGCCCGGGCCGCTCGTCCTCGTCAACCAGTTCGTTGGCTTTATGGCGGGATACCAGACCGAGGGCGGCGGCTTTTTTGTTGCGACACTCGCCGCCCTGATGGCGAGCTGGTGCACCTTCGCACCCTCTTTCCTTTGGATTTTCGCCGGCGCTCCTTATGCCGAGCGGCTTCGCGCCGATCCGCGCGCGACAGGAGCACTAAGCGCGATCACGGCGGCGGTGCTCGGCGTCATTGCAAGCCTCGCCTTCTGGTTTGCAGTCCATGTTCTCTTTCGCGAGACCGCGACTGCGATCCTGCCCTGGGGCGCCGATCTAACTATCCCTGAAATGACCTCATTTGATCCCGTCGCGACTCTGATCGCCGCCGCCGCGGGCGTCGCTCTCATCCGCTATCACGCGAATGCAATATTGGTGGTCGCTGGCGCATTGATCGCCGGCATCGCGATCTCAGCATTCTGATACGCAGTCACGCGTCGACAGCGACGCCCTTGTCCTGCAATAACGTCTTGAGCTCGCCGCTTTCGAACATTTCCTTGACGATGTCGCAGCCGCCGACAAACTCGCCCTTGACGTAGAGCTGCGGAATGGTGGGCCAGTCGGAAAAATCCTTGATGCCCTGACGCATCGCGGGGTCGGCGAGAACATTCTCCGACCCGAATTCGACGCCGAGATAGTCAAGGATCTGCACCACCGCCGCCGAAAATCCGCATTGCGGAAACTGCGGCGTACCCTTCATGAACAACATGACGGGATTGGCGTCTATTTTCGCCTTGATGGCGGCGCGGAGGTCGTCGGACATGGAACCCTTCGGAGCGATTTCAGCTTGTAGCTAGGCGCCGTCAAAGGGCGGGTCAAGGGCGACATTCTTAAGGCGCGCGTAAAGGAGCGGTTCAATACTTCCCCTGGCCGCTGCGA
>JACADX010000094.1 GCA_013389125.1 Parvularculaceae bacterium
ATCCCGCGGCGTTCACGCGCGCATGGCTCGATGGTCTGAAGGCCGGGCGGAGTTTTGCGACGAACAGCGCGCTGCTTGACTTCAAGGTCGCGGGCGAGGGGCCGGGCGGGGAAATCCGGCTCAAGAAGGGTCCGCACCGGCTCAAATTTTCCGCGGCGATGCGGTCGATCGCCGCGATCGAGACGCTTGAGATCATCGTTAACGGGAAGTCCGTGCAGGCGCTCGAACTTTCGCCGGACGGGCGCGCCGCCAAAGCCGAAGGGGAAATCGAGATCTCCGGTTCAAGCTGGATTTCGCTGCGGGCGTCGTCAGAAAACGCGTCTGCGGACGTGTTCGACCTCTACCCTTATGCGGTCGCCTCGCCCGTCTATGTGACAGTCGGCGGAAAGGCGCAGCGCTCGCGCGCCGATGCGGACTATTTCATCGCCTGGATCGACAGGCTCATCGCCTTCACGCGCGAAAGCGATACGTTCAATACGGAGAATGAGCGCGAGATCGTGCTCGCCAATTTCTCCAGAGCGCGCCGCGAATTCGCGAAGCGCCGGTGATGCGCTTGCGGAGGGAAATTCCTCCGTCATCCTCAACTTATTGATTGTCGTTTTCCGCGACGGATTTTCGGACCGTCGCGCGTTATCCCAGCGTTAGGCGTTTTGGCGCCCGCCGCGACGGCGGACGCCGGCTCTTTGACAAGTGAATAACGGTCGTCGCGTCCGGTTGTCCGGCTGGCGCGATGAGGTCAAACGGGGCGCGGCCGCTATAGGCGGCCGTCTGCGAACCCGCGCGTTCGGCGATCCCAAACTCAGCGCCCATTGAAACGCGTCAAACGGCGCCGTTTGCGGCTACACCCCGCGAAAATGGCGGACAATCCGCAAGCGGCCCCATCGGCTAAAGCTTCGCGCCATGATTCGGAATCGGGGCGCTTGCTCTAGTCATTGCTTGTCGCGGCGTTCGCCGCTTCGCGCCTCACTCGCGGTGAACCGCGCACACTTCACCGCACGCCGCTCTAATGCGCAATAGCCGCCTCTATTTCGTCGCGGCCCGGCTTTTCGCGGCGGCGCGCGAGGGGGATCGCCTCACGCATCTGGTTGGCGAATTTGCGCAGGAGTATTTCCTGGCGGCCGAGCGGGCCCGTCTGGAACACGGATGAACCCATCCCTGCCTGGACGCGTTCGATGAGATCCTTGTCCTCGCGATTGACGATCCTGTTGATGCGGACATTGAGGTAACGCGCGAGCTTCATTTCACGTCGGTCGTCGGGAAGCGCGTAGGCGCATTCCCTGAGGATCGAAGTCGTCGCCGTCAGCGGGATGAACTGCATGAAATCGACTTGGTCGGTATAGACGTCGAACATGAGGTTCGGCCACAGCTTGTAATAGGTCCAAAGCCGTTGGCGCTCCGGCGAGAGGTGGTCGACCCGCGGCAGGATACGGCAATAGGCCGCGTTCGACTTCGACGGCATGCGGCCCGTCTCGAGGTCGCCATAAATCTTGAACGCCTCGTCGTCGACCTCGAGGCGGTAAGTGGGGCCGATGAGGCCGTTAAGGCCCCAATGCGCGACCGGAATGTGGAGCGCGTCGCAATAATTGTCGCAACCGTTCTTCCAGTTTACGTCGCGAATGCGATTGCCGACCTTTCGGAGCGGTTTCATTTCGGCGGTCCGGTAGATCGCGAGCTCCTCTGCGATCGGCGCCATGTAGTCGGCGAGCGAGGGCCCGCCGGCTTCAAATCGGATGAAGACGAAGCCGGCGAAGGACGCGCACTCGACCGGAACAAGTCCGTGTTCGGCGCGGTCCAGATTCTCATACTGATCAAGATAGGGAACGCCCGAAAGCCGGCCGTCGAGCTGATAGGTCCAGGCGTGATAGGGACAGACGATATTGCGACCGCAATTGCCGTGCTCGCCGTCGAGAAGTCGCGCGGCGCGGTGGCGGCAGACATTGTGGAACCCGCGGACCATCCCGTCCTTGCCGCGCACGACGAACGCGATCTCGCCCATCAATGAAAAGGTCGTGTAATCGCCGATCGCCGGAATATCGCTCTCGTGGCAGACGAGATGCCAGGCCGGCATGAAGACGCGCCGCTTTTCAAGCGCCATGAAGTCGGCGTCATTGTAGGTCCAGGCGGGAAGGCTCTCCGCCGCCGTATCCGAGACGGCGCGAAGTTTCGGCTGCTGCATACCGGCATGCGACATAAAGGCCTCCGACGTCAGTCTACGCCGCGGCCTCGAACCGTGACAACTGCGCCCTTTTGCAACGCGTCGACGGACCTCATGACGTCTTCGCGCGTCACCCTGTTAAGCCGCGCCGCATAAGCCTCGGCGCTCTCCGGCCCGCCGACGGCGAGGAAGTCGCGGATCAGAGCCTCCGCGATTTCGCCATTCGACTGCGCCGCGCTGATCTTGCGGCCGAGAAGGTGGCGCTTCGCTTCGGCGATCTCCGCGTCGGTCGGCGGCTCGGACTTAAGACGCGCGATTTCCGCCTTCATGAGATCGCGGAACGCATCGACCTTTTCGGGATCAACGCCGGCGGCGAGCGTGACCAGCCCGCCGGCGGGCGCCGCGCGATACCGCGCGTCGATGTAATAAGCGAGACCGCGTCTCGTTATCGCTTCCTTGCCGAGACGTCCTTCATAGCCGTGCGAAAGGACGTAGAGGGCGATATTTGTCGCGAGCGCTTGCCCGCGATCCGGCGCTTCGGAGACGAAGCCAATCGCTTCTTGCGTCAAGGGTCGGTCAATCCGGATAACGACATCCTTTTCCGGAAAAGGCGGACTTCTTACCCGGAAACGGCTGGCTGTGTCACCGCGCCTCGAAAAGCTCCGCAACACCGCGCTCTTTGCTGAGTCCGGGTCGCTCTCGCCGCTGACTGCGATCATTTTGACGAATGGCTCCGCCTGTTTGCGCCCGCCATCGGATCTAACGGACGCAATCTTGGAAAAATATTCCTCAAGCCTTGTCAGCGGATCGCCGCTCTGTGCCGACGCTTCTTTATGCGTTGCCGCTCCGATCATCCGGGCCATCGCCTCGAACGCTTCTGCGAAATTCGCCGTTGTTGAGGCTGCCGAAACGGTCGTGGCGCCGAATTCGAGCTCGTCGGCTGCACAGGCGTCACATTCATATCGACCGCCGAGGAGCGCTTTGATGGCGACGGTGCTTGAGAACTCCGAACGCCTGAATAGAACGGGCGGCCAGCCGACTTCGCCGACCAAATGCGCATCCTTCGCCGGCTCGGAAATGCCAGGCGAGCCTTCGCTTCGGATCGGCGGCGCGACGGGTTTGGCGGGCGCTATGTCGGGAGGCGCTTGTCCGGGGGTCAGCCACGCGATCGTGCGCTGGCTAGACCGGAGGTATTTCGCGGCGACCGACCTGACAGCTTCCGCGGTGACGGCTGCGACGGACTTTTCAAGCGACAGCAACTGCTCGAAGGCGCCGATGCCCGCGAAATAGGCGAGCTGGTGCGCGGCCTCTTCCGTCGTGTCGATGTCGAAGGCGAGGGCGGCGAGAACCTCTTCCTTCGCAGCGGCGAGGCGATTCTCGGGGACGGGCGCCCTGGCGAGGCTGTCGAATGCCTTTTGGATGCGCCGCTCGATCTTCGTTTCGTCGGCTTTCGGCGACGCCGAACCGGAGAGCACGAACGCATAAGGCTCCGCCGTCGGAATGATCCAGCTTCGAAGGCCGTCGGCGGCCTTGGCGAGCGGCGAGCCTTCGCCGACCGGCGTCCCCCAATCGTTCTGATTGAAATTGACGCCACCTGACTCGCCGATGAGCGCCTGCAGAACGAGGAAGGCCGGAAAATCCGGGTGAGACGCCGCCGGCGACGGCCAGGCGAGCTTGAACAATTTGTCGTCGGACGGCGACGTAATTCGAACTCTGCGCTCGCCGCCGCGCGGCAATTCAGCGGTCAGGGGATCGCGAGGCGCGACACGCTTCCTGATCGCGCCGAACCGCTTTGCAACCGACTTGCGAACCGCGTCGCGATTAAAGTCGCCGACGAGCGCGATGACGGCGTTTTGCGGCGCATAATGGCGCTCATAAAAACCGGTGATGTCATCGAAGCCGACGGCGCTGACATCGGCGGGATAGCCGATCGTGTTGTTGCGATAGGGATGGGTGAGGAAATGAGCCGCCATGAGCGCATCGAAAAGGGTCGAATCGGGATCATTGGCGTAGCCGTTCATCTCGGCGAGAACGGCGCCGCGCTCGGCTTCGACTTCGTCCGGCTTTAGATCGAGGCGCGCCATACGATCCGCCTCGATGTCGAGGAGGAGATCGAGATGCTCTTTCGGCGTCGTCGCGAAATAGGTCGTCAAGTCGATCCAAGTGTAGCCGTGCCATTCGCCGCCGACAGCGTAGATTTCGCTGACAAGGCCTGTTTCAGGGAAGTTTTTCGAGCCTCGAAACGCCATATGTTCGAAGAAATGCGCAAGACCGAGGCGCCCCGCCGGATCGTCCTTGGCGCCGGCGCGGTAAACAGTCTGTATGCTGACGACTGGAAAGGTGCGGTCCTCGAGCATAATAAGGGCGAGTCCGTTATCGAACCGCTCGACGGACGCGCCCGACAGGTCGATGGCGACGGCGGGCGAGGCGATCAAAAGAGCGGCGATGAAGGCAAGCCAGCGCGTCATGGAGCCTCCAGCGGCCGCAGCTTCGCAAAATCGCGCAGAATCTCCCGCGCCGCATTATGTCCGGGCCAGCCGGTGACGCCGCCGCCCGGATGCGTCGAGGATCCGCACATAAAGAGCCCTTTGATCGGGCAACGGTAGTCGGCATGGCCCAGCATCGGGCGAGCGCTGAAGAGCTGATCGATCCCGAGCTGGCCGTGAAAGATGTCGCCGCCGACGAGGGCGAGCTTTCGTTCAAGATCAAGCGGCGAAAGCGCCATGCGCCCGACGATCGACGCGCGGAAATTCGGCGCGTAGTCGGTGATCGTGTCGATGATTGCGTCGGCCGCCGCGTCGCGCGCATCGTCCCAGCTTCGTCCCGCCGGCAGTTGCGGCGCGAAATACTGGCAGAAGAGATTGGCGACATGGGCGCCCTTGGGCGCAAGCGTTTCGTCGTAAGCGCTCGGCATGTGCATTTCGATCGCCGGCGCCCGCGACCAGCCGAGGCGCCTGGCGTCAGTGAACGCCGCATCAATGTAATCAAGGCTCGGCGAGATGAGGACGCTCGCCGAATGATGGCGCGCAACGCCGGATGAGGGAAGGGCGGCGAAATTCGGCGGTTCCGAGAGCGCGACATTCATCCGAAATACGCCCGAGCCCGAGCGCCAGCCTTTCAAACGCTCGACGAATTCGGCAGGGAGGGCGTCGTTCGGAACGAGGCCGCCGAAAAGCAGTTGCGGGTGGATATTTGATGCGACGGCGCGGGCGGCGATTTGCGCGCCGTCGCCGAGGACGACGCCGGCGGCGCGCCCCGATTTCAGGATCACTTCCTTCACCGGCGCGCTGAGGCGGATGTCGACGCCAGCCACCTTGCACGCCTTCGCCATCGCCTCGGTGATCGCGCCCATGCCGCCGATCGCATGACCCCAGGCGCCCTTGACCCCGTTCGCTTCGCCGAAGACGTGATGGAGAAGCACATAGGCTGATCCCGGCGTGTAGGGACTGCCGTAAAAGCCGGTAATGGCGTCGAAGCCGAGAAGACCCTTCAAGAGATCGGTCTCGAACCATTGATCGAGAATTTCGCCCGCGCTTTTGCCGAAGAAGTCGACGAGGTCGCGCTGGCCTTCGAGGCCGAGCTTCCTCACTTCATTGCCAAGTCCCGCCGCAGCGAGAATGTCACGAATGCCGCCGCCGGCGTTCGGGGGCGTCAAGCCGAGCATCTTGCGCAGGAGATCGACGAGGCGTTCAAGCCGCTCGTGATAGGCGTCATAGCAGGCAGCGTCACGCTTTGAGAACCCTTCAAGGATCGCGCGGTTCTCGTCGGCGTCGCGGCTGAGTAGGAGATAGCGCCCGTCGCGCGCGGGCGCGAAATAGGCCATCGGACGGATGATGATCTTGAGGCCGTGCCGGGCGAGGTCCATCTCGGCGATGACCTTCGGGGAGAGCAGGCTGACCGCGTAGCTTGCGACCGAATTGCGGAAGCCGGGATGAAACTCTTCGGTGACCGCGGCGCCGCCGACAATCTCACGCCGTTCGAGGACGCAGACCTTCTTTCCGGCGCGCGCGAGATAGTAGGCGCAGACAAGGCCGTTGTGCCCGCCGCCGATGACGACGATGTCGTAGGATTGTGTCGCCATGGCGGTCAGTCGATCAGCTCCCCGCCCTTCATCACGATCTTTGGGCCGACCAGAACGGAGATGTCCGTCAATGGATCGCCGTCGACGGCGACCATGTCGGCGTAGGCGCCGGTCCTGATCGCGCCGACGTCCTTCTCCCAACCGAGAAGTTCGGCGGCGCGGATCGTCGCCGACTGGATCGCCTCGATCGGCGTCATCCCGTATTTGACCATATAGGGCAATTGCCGAGCGTTGTCGCCGTGCGGATAAACTCCCGAGTCGGTGCCGTAAGCGATCTTGACGCCCATCTTCACGGCCTTGCGAAAGACGTCGCGCTGCGTCTGCGTCGTCTCGCGGTTCTTGCGGAGGGTTTCCTCCGGCCAGCCGTCGCGCGTTCCGACTTCGTCGATATAATCGCCGTTGTAGATGTCGGCGACAAGAAAGACGCCGCGCTTCTTCATCATGGAAAGCGCCTCGTCATCGAGGATCGAGCCGTGCTCGATCGAAGCGACGCCGGCGCGGATCGCATTCTTTGCTCCCTCGGCGCCATGCGCGTGCGCTGTCGCCTTTTTTCCGTATTTCTTCGCTTCGTCGACAATGGCGCGAAGCTCCGCCTCGGAAAGCTCCGGCAGGCCGGGCTCGGTGCCGACGGTCAATACGGCGCCGGTGGCGATCGTCTTCAGGAAGTCGACGTCGTGCTGCAGGAAGTCGCGCGCTTTCATGCGCGCGTCCTCGGCGCCGCGCACGATCCCGCGCTCGAATTCGGCGGGGACCTTTACATCCTCCGCAAGGCCGGTGATCGCGCCGCCGCCGCCCGGAATGGTGAAATACCCGCCAGCGACCGACATTCGCGGGCCCTCGATCCAGCCGGCGTTAATGGCGTCGAGCAGCGCAACGTCCGTGAACGCGCGCCACGTCCCGACGTCGCGGACGCTGGTGAAGCCCGCTTTAACGGTCGCGCGCGCGTTCGCCGCGCCGATGAGCGCGTCGCGCGCGGCGGAAGAAAGAAGCGGGTCGGCGACGCCGGCGCTCGAAATGTCGCCGACGAGATGCGTGTGCATGTCGATGAGGCCGGGAAGGACGGTCTTCGCCGACCAATCGATGACTTCGGCGCCGGCAGGCGGCGGCGCGTATGCCGCCACCGACGCAATGCGTCCATCTTCAATGCGGATGAGCTGATCGGTCAGCACACGGCCTTTTTCAACGTCGATGACGCGGCCGGCGCGCACATAGGTCGGCGCGGCCGATGCGCTTGCGGCGACTGACGCAGCGACGGCGGCGACTGCGGATAGAAATTTCATTGACGGCTCCGCGAAAAGAAAGCGGGCGGAATGGTCATCCCAATCCGCCCGCCAATCAAGCCGTCCGCCCCTCAGATCCTCGATCGTCGGGCGCGATCCCTCTATCGCGCCCTGCGATCGGGTTACTATTTCAACGCGCCTTTACGCGCAAAACCGGTCTCCACTTTTGCGCCCGGCGCGCTAGAAGTCATAGCCGAAACGCAGCCCGACGGTGCGCGGTTGCGCGGTGCCCTGATAAATGCCGTTGTTGCCGCCGGGCCCGGTGATGCCGCAGGTCCCGATCGGACAGGCGACGAAACTGATCAGGTCCGGCCGCTCGTCGAACGCGTTGTTGACATAGGCGACGAGCTTCCAGTTGTCCTGACGCAGCCCGACGGAGAAGTCGGTGAGGACATAGCCTTCCTGATCGCCGATAATCGCCTGATCCGCGACAAGGAGATTGGACGGCGCTGCGTCCTGACCCGAAACCGAGCCCTGCACATGGCCGGTCATCGCGCCGACCGGGAACTCGTAGCGGGCCGTCAGCGTGCCCTTGAAGGTCGGCACGACGGGCAGCGGCTGTCCTTTTGGCGCCTCGGGCGGAGCGGTCTCGTCGCCGAGCGTGGCCGGATCGTCGACCGCCGCCGGGCATGCCGTGAACGGTTTGCCGTTGACATTGAAGCCGCAGAAATTCTTGCTGAGTTCGGCGTCGATGATCGACATGGCGCCGTTCAGCGTGAACCGGTCGGTCGGCGCCCAGGTCATGTCGGCTTCAAAGCCGTAAATCCGCGCCGATGCGGCGTTCTGGACTTCCGTGAGGCCGTTGAGGCTGAGGATCGGGAACTGGAAGTCGTTCCAGACCTGGTAGAAGGCGGCGCCGTTCAGAACAAACGTGTTATCCGCCCATGCCGACTTGAAGCCGAGTTCGTAGTTCACGAGCTTGTCTTCGAGATAGGGCGGCAGCGGCGTCCGGCGGTTCGCGCCGCCCGGCCGGAAGCCCGTCGAATAAGTGGCGTAGACCATCTTCGAGTCGTCGAGATCGTAGGTGAGGCCGATCTTGTGCGTCTCGCCGGTGTTCTTGATCGTGCTGTCGAGGTTCGTGCAGGGCGTATCCTGAATGATCGCCGGCGCGAAGCACGCAGCCTCGCCGGTCGAGCCGGAGAAGCCCGCGCCGTAGCCGTTAAAGCCGTACAGCGAGTTGTTGTACCGATAGCCCCTGACCCCGCCGATGAAGGTCAGCCGGTCCGTCAGGTCGTACTCGATCTCCGTGAACAGCGCGAGATCGCGGTCGAGACGGCGCTGTTTCGTCAGCCAGATCGTGTCGGACCAGCCGGGCACTTCGAGCCCGTCATTCAGATTGCGGATGATATAGCGCTGCTGAATGTCATGGCGTTGATGATTCTGGAAGAAGCCGAGCACGAACCGGAAACGCCCTTCCCGATCGGAAAGTCGAATTTCGTTCGAATATTTTCCGTAGGAATCGTCGCCCTGATAGAACTGCGTCGGGTCGATGTTGTTGTAGAGATTGTCGTAGAAATAGCTGGCGAAGTTGTAGCTAGGCCCGAACGACTGGTAGAGGACGTCATAGTAATAGGCGTAGTCCGTATAGTCCGTGTTCGAATCGATCTGCCGCCGCAGATAGGACCCTGCGTAAACGAGATCGAAGTTTCCGACCTTGCCTTCCAGGGTCAGGGCCGCCTGACCGAATTTGTCTTCATTAAAGTCCGGTTCGAACCGCGCGACGTTAAGATCGCCCATATCCGGATCGAAAACGTTGACGCCGTTCGCCTCCGATTTCTGACCGAGCGCCGATGCAGTCGCCGTCCAGCTTTCGTTAAGGTCGACTCGCAGCGCGACGCGCGCGCCGTAGGTTTCGATGTCGTTGAAGTTGTTCTCAACGAGCGCCGAGTTATCCTTCATGATCGGCGTCAACCCCGGAAAATCCGGGTCGATGGTGCCCGGGAAAATCCTGCCGCTCAGTTCATTGTCGATGTAGCCGGCTTCCTTCTTGTAGTAGCCGACAAGGCGGATCGCGGCGTTTTCGGCGACCGGCTGGTTGACGAAGCCTTCGAACTGGTAGCCGATCTCGCCGTGCTGAACGGCGTTGACTTCAAGGTCATAGCCGGCGGCGAACTCGCCCGGATTCGGCTTGTTCGTAATGATGCGGAGAACGCCCGACTGGGCGGACGCCCCGTAAAGCGTTCCTTGCGGGCCGGCGATGCCTTCGACGCGCTCGATGTCGTAGATGTGCATCGGCAGGAAGCCGAGGATCGTCGTCACCGGCTGTTCGTCGAGATAGACGCCGACGGAGGGAAGGGAAGCCGAGTGATTGCCGTCGCCGCCTGAGACGACGCCGCGGAAGTAGACGGTTGTCGAGTTGGGGCCGGTCGACTGGAACGAGAGACTGGGGATGAACTTCGAATAATCGTCAAACGCGGAGACTTCGAGTTCTTCAAGCTTGTCCGTGCCGAAGGCGGTGATGCTGATTGGAACGTCCTGAAGGCTTTCAGCGCGTTTTTGCGCCGTGACGGTGATTTCGTCGACCTGTGCAAGCGCGGGTCCCGCGACCGTCAGAACGGACGACGCGAGCAGCGCTGTCTTGATGCGGCCGCGGCTCGGTCTTGGGTCTGAATATGCCATCGTCAAACGCTCCCTTTCATGCCCCGTCCCAGCCATCCGGCGGTCCGGGTCCGCCGTTTCGTAAAACGCTAGCCCGATTGTAAATCGGTCACAATCGCCGTGATCACGTTGGCCATTTTTGCCCCCGGGTGTGGCAGGCCAGCTTCACCTCAAATCGCAGGTCAGGGAACTCCCGGGTAGGCCTCGAGAACCGGGCCGAGCGCCGCTTTCATCGGCCCGAGCCACGGCTCGTAATTTTTCCAATAGTCGAGACCTTCGGTGAATATCGGCTTTCGCACCTGCTCCGAGGAGGCGGTTCGGACCGGCCGGTCGGTGTCATAGAACCTTAGGCACGCGTCTTCGAAGGGGACATCGATATAGTCGAGCATGGCGCGGACTTCCGTTTCAAGGTTCTCGACCAGCCGCTCGTGAATGACGCGGTGCACAACGCCCGGCATCGCCGCATCGAAGTGTTTCATAAGGAGGACATAGTCCCGGTAGTAGCGGGCCATCCTTTCCTGGCCGTAAGAAAAGTTCTGGCCCTTTGCGAAGTGCTGCTTGAAATTCGAAAAACAGCACGCCATCGGATGGCGGCGGGCGTCAATGATCTTCGCATTCGGCAAGATCAGGCGAATGAACCCCGCATGCGCGAAATTGTTCGGCATCTTGTCAATGAAGAGCGGCTTTGCGGTTCGGCGCTGGCCTCTCGTGCGCTCGATATACTCCTCGCCGAGCGCCTTGAGCTCAGCGCTTGAAAGGCGCGCGACGATCGCCGGATACCGCGCGTCCTGATCGTCCGCAGACCAGTTCCCGAGCCGCTTCGTCATCGCGATAATGTCGGGAAGTTCAGCTGTGCCTTCGATCATCGAATGGCTTGAAAGAATCTGCTCGATCAAGGTCGACCCGGCGCGCGGCATGCCGAGCACGAAAATCGGGTCCGGCGCGGGACAGCCCTCGCCTTTGCGCGCCGCGAAGAGTTCCGCCGTGAAGACGCTTTCGATCCTTTCCCGCCGCATCGCGAATTCGGACTCGTCGAACTTCACGCGATGCGCGCCGATTTCATTGCCTTTCTCATAGTGCGCGAAGGAGGTCTCATAATCGCCCACGTCTTCGAGGGCCTTGCCGAGAGCGAAGTGGAGATGCAGCCGATCGTCCTCGTTAAGATCGTCGCGCGCGAGCTCGGCATTCATTGACGCGACGTCGCTCTCCGCAAAGCGCACCGTCTTCAAGTTCGCAAGGCTCCAGTATGCTTCCCCGAGCGACGGCTGAAGTCCGATCGACCGGCGATAGGCGTCAACCGCCTCGTCTTGCTTGCCGACCGTTTTTAGCGCGTGACCGAAGCTCAGCCATGTCTTTGGCTGGTTAGGATGCTGAGCGAGGAGCGAGCGGTATTGCGGGATCGCCATGTCGTAATCGCCGAGCCGCGACAGAGCTGCACAGTAGAGCGTCCGGTATCCGGG
>JACADX010000169.1 GCA_013389125.1 Parvularculaceae bacterium
AAGCCGAGCGCGGCTTTTCCTTCATGCGGGACGGACCCCTGTCGATGCGCATGGACGGGGGAAAGCCGGACGCCAGCGACGTCGTCAACGCCGCCGACGCGCGCGATCTCGCGGCGATTTTCAGGACTTACGGCGAGGAAAAGCGCGCCTCGCGGATTGCGCGCGCAATCGTCGACGAACGACGTTCGGCGCCGATCGCAACGACGCGGCGCCTCGCCGAGATCGTCGGACGCGCCTCGCCGCCGCGCCGCGAAGACAAGATCCACCCTGCGACGCGCGTCTTTCAGGCGCTCAGGATTTTCGTAAATGACGAACTCGCGCAATTGGCGCGCGCCCTCGCCGCGGCCGAGCGGCTGCTTCGTCCGGCGGGCCGCCTCGTCGTCGTCACCTTTCATTCGCTTGAAGACCGGATCGTCAAGCGCTTCTTGAGCGAGCGGTCCGCCGCGGCCGCGCGCCCATCGCGCCACGCCCCGGCGGCGGCGGCGGCCGAGCCCACGTTCCGGGCGCTCTTCGGCAAGCCGTTGACGCCGCGCGAGGACGAGATCGCCGACAATCCGCGCGCGCGCTCGGCGAAACTGCGCGCCGCGATCAGAACCGACGCGCCAGCGTCCGCCGCCGATCCCTTTGCGCTCGTTCCAAGCCTTGCGCTTTCGAAATCATTCGCCGCATGGAGCTGATGTCATGATGCGTATAACGATGATCCTGCTTTGCCTGATGCTCGCCGCCGCGGCCGCCGGCCGCTATCAGGCCGAGGCGGCCGTCCGCGAGGCGCGACAGGAGCTGCGCCGCCTCGACCGGGAAAAGGCCAGGGAACTGAGTTCAATCCAGCTCTTGCGCGCCGAGATCGCCTATCTTGAAAGCCCGGAACGGCTCGCCGTCATTGCCGGCGAAATGACCGATCTTGCGCCGCTTTCGGGCGCGCAGCTGATGACCGCGGAAGACTTCGAGATCGCCTTCGGCGAGGGCGCCGAGCCCGCCCGTTCGGGCGCCTCCGAACGCGCGAGCGTCGTGACCGTCGCGGCCCTTGAGCGGACGGCGCCGCAGTGAAACCGGCGCGCGCGAAACGAAAGCCGAGGCGCGAGGCGCGGTGCGCGATCATTGAGGAACGCGGCCGCTCCGCGGAAATCGACGCCGATCGCATCAGCGTGCAAAATCGCCGTGCGAAGACAATTGACGCCGCGCGGCGGCGGATCGCCATGTGCGCGGTCGCTTTTGCCTTCGTATTCGGGCTTTTGTCGCTGCGCCTCGGCGCCGTCGCGACCGCGCCGGACAACTCCCGCGGCCGCGCAGTTGCTAGCGTCGGCGACGATCCGGACCGCCGGGAAATCGTCGACCGCAACGGCGTCCTCCTCGCGGCCAACCTGCCGATGCGGTCGCTTGAAATCGCCGGGCGGGAAGTCTGGAGCGCGCGCGAGACGGCGACGGCGATTGCGTCCGTCATTCCTGCGATCGACGCCGCCGACCTTGAGAAAAAGCTCGCGGACGGACGCTACGTCGAGATCCAGGAACGACTGACGCCCGCTCAGGAGGAGGCGGTGTTCGCGCTCGGACTGCCGGGCGTGCGTTTTTCGCCGCGGACGAAGCGGTTTTACCCGCAAGGCGCCATCGCCGCGCATGTCGTCGGTCATGTCGAGCCGGGGAAGGGCGGCGTGATGGGCCTTGAGCGCGTTCTTGACGATCGTCGCGGCGACGGCGCGATGGCGGCCTCGATCGATTTGCGCGCCCAGCAAATCCTTGAACAAGAACTCGGCGCGGCTTTGACGAAGTTTCACGCGAAGGCGGCGTTCGGCGGCGTCATGGACGTGAGAACGGGCGAAATACTGGCGCTTTCGAGCCTTCCCGATTTCGATCCGAATGCGCCGGGCGCCGCGCCGGCCGATTCCCGCCGCAATCGCGCCGTCTATGATCGCTACGAACTCGGCTCCGCGTTCAAGCTGTTTACCGCCGCCGCCGCGCTTGAGACCGGCGTCGCGAGCGAAAAATCGACCTATGACGCCAAGGGATATTACAGGATCGCCGATAAGATCATTCGCGACTTCCACGGCGAGAACCGCGTGCTCACATTATCGGAGGTGGTGCAATATTCCTCCAACATCGGCGCGGCGCGCGTCGCGGCCGACCTCGGGCCGGACCGACAGAAGGCGGCGCTTCGGCAGCTCGGTCTCCTTGAGCCCTTGCCGATCGAGCTTTCGGAGCGGCGCGCGCCGGAGCTTCCCTGGCAGTGGGGGCCGGTCGAGACCGCGACAATCGCCTACGGTCACGGAATATCGGTGACGCCGCTTCATCTTCTCGCCGCGGTCGCAAGCGTCGTGAACGGCGGCACATATCGCGCGCCGACCTTCCTGCGCGCGGAAGGCGATATCGGCGGCCGTAAGGTCTTCTCGCCGGAAACGAGCGCGAAGATGCGCCGCATCATGCGCGGTGTTGTCGCCGGCGGCACCGCGGAGCTCGCCGAAACTCCCGGGTATTATGTCATCGGCAAGACCGCGACGGCGGAAAAAGCGACGCGCGGCGGCTATAATCCGAATGCGCGCCTTGCGACGTTTGTCGGGGCCTTTCCGGGCGTCGAACCGCGATACGCGGTGCTTGTCGGTCTTGACGAGCCGCAGGCGATCGAGGGTACCTGGGGCTATGCGACGGCGGGCTGGAACGCGGCGCCGACCTTTTCGGCGATCGTGCAGCGCCTGGCGCCGCTGCTTGGCGTGATGCCGATATCGGAGCGCGACGCTGTCGCCGCCTTCGGCGGCCGCGAAGCGGAATCGGCGCGGCGCGCCTCGCTCGACGCGGCGCAGGTCGGAGGCGCGCCGTGAAGCTCTCGGCGCTTGCAGCAGCGCCGTTCAGCCCGGACCCCGACATCAAGGGCCTCACGGCGGACAGCCGCACGGTCCGGCCGGGCTTTCTCTTTGCGGCGCTGCCGGGCGCGACGGCCGATGGTGCGGCCTTTATTCCGCAAGCGGAGAAAGCGGGCGCCGCCGCGATCCTCGCCCGACCCGGCGCACGGACCTCGCTGCCGCTTATCGCCGACGCCGAGCCGCGCCGCCGCCTTGCCGCGATCGCCGCGCGCTATTATCCGCGCCAGCCGGAATTCGTCGCAGGGGTCACCGGCACGAACGGCAAGACGTCGAGCGCCGTCTTCGCCGCCGCGCTGTGGTCGATGCTCGGGCGCCGGTCGGGAAGCATCGGCACTCTCGGCGCGCGCGCGGGCGGATTTGAAAGAAAGCTCCAGCATACGACGCCCGAGCCCGTGACCTTGCACGAAACGCTCGACGCGATGGCGGGCGCCGGCGTCGACCATCTCGCCATGGAGGTTTCGAGCCACGCGCTCGCCCAGTTCCGCGCCGACGGCGTCCGCTTCGCCGCGGCGGCTTTCACGAACATCACGCAGGACCATCTCGATTTCCACGCCGACCTCGCCGACTATTTCCGCGCCAAGAAGCGGCTCTTTCTCGAACTCCTGCCGAAATCGGGCGTTGCGGTCGTCAATCTCGACGGGGAAGGCGGCGAGGAAGTTGAAAGCGCCGCTTCAGGGCGCGGCGTCACGGTATTGACGACCGGCGCGCGCGGGCGAACCTTGACGCTAAAAGCGCTCGCGCCGGAGGCGACGGGACTTCGCGTCAGCATTGCGTCCGGCGAAAAGCGCTTTGACCTGCGGCTGCCGCTGATCGGCGCGTTCCAGGCCGAAAACGCGCTCCTCGCCGCGGGTCTTGCCATCGCGAGCGGCGAAAAGCCGGACGCCGCGCTGCCGCTTCTCGAGCGCCTTCCGGGCGTTCCGGGCCGAATGCAGCGCGCCGCTGACGTCGGCGGCGCCGGCGCATATGTTGATTACGCGCACACGCCTGACGCCGTCGAGACGGCGCTTTGCGCGATCCGCCCGCATGCGAAGGGCCGCGTCATCGTGATTATCGGCGCCGGCGGCGACCGCGACCGGGGGAAGCGGCCGCTGATGGGCGCGGCGGCGGCGCGCGGCGCTGACGTCGTCATCGTCACCGATGATAATCCGCGTACGGAGGATCCGGCGGCGATCCGTCGCGACGTGCTTGCCGGCTGCCCCGGCGCGGAGGAAGTCGCCGATCGCCGGGACGCCATCGCCATGGGAATGGCGATGCTGAAAACGGGGGACGTGCTGCTCATCGCCGGCAAAGGCCATGAGACGGGGCAGGTCGTGGGGACTGAAACGCTGCCGTTTGACGACGTCGACGTCGCGCGGCGCGTCGCGAAGGAGATCGGGAGATGAGCGAGGGTCTTTGGACGGCGTTTGAAGCGGCGGCGGCGACCGGCGGCGCCTTGTGCGCGCGCGGCGGCGATCCCGACCGCTGGATCGCGGAGGAGTGGGCGGCGGCGGGGCTCTCGATCGACACCCGCACGCTGTCGCCGGGCGAGATGTTCGTCGCGCTCATCGACGCGCGCGACGGGCACGAATTCGTCAACAGCGCGTTTGAGCGCGGCGCCTCGGCGGCGCTTGTCGCGCGGGCGCCTGACAATGCGCCGGACGGCGCGCCGCTGCTTGTCGTCAAGGACACGCTTGAGGGGCTGCGCGATCTCGCGCGCGCGGCGCGTCTCAGGAATTTCGGCAAGCGCGTCGCCGTGACGGGAAGCGTCGGGAAGACTTCGACCAAGGAAATGCTGCGCGCCGCCCTTTCGGCCTTCGGGCGCGTTCACGCCTCGGACAAGAGCTTCAACAATCACTGGGGCGTGCCGCTCACTTTGGCGCGCATGCCGATTGATTCCGATTTCGGCGTCTTCGAGATCGGCATGAATCACGCCGGCGAAATCGCGCCCTTGACGCGCCTTGTCGCGCCGCATGTCGCGATCATCACGACCATCGGCGAGGCGCATATCGAAAATCTCGGGAGCCGCGAGAACATCGCGCGGGCCAAGGCGGAGATCTTTCTCGGCGTTGCAAGGGGCGGCGCCGTCGTCTTGCCGGCGGACAATGATTTCCGCAATCTCTTGCGCAGGCTCGCCGGCGAGGCCGGCGTCGAACGGATCATTACATTCGGCGAAAGCCCTGACGCGGACATTCGTCTTACCGAGTATCGCGGCGATGCGGCCGCGGGCGAGGCGCGCGCGCGCGTCTTCGGCGAGCCGCTCGACATTGCGCTCGGCGCGCCCGGCAAGCACCATGCGCTGAACGCCCTTTCAGTGGTCGGCGCGGCGATAGCGCTTGGCGTCTCGGCCGCTCGGGCCGCGGCGGCGCTGAAGGGTCTCGGGCCCGTCGCCGGCCGCGGCGCGCAGACGAGCGTGCGTCTCGCCGCCGGCGGGGAAGCGACGCTCATTGACGAAAGCTACAACGCCAATCCGACCTCGATGGCGGCGGCGTTCGCAGTTCTGGCGGCGGCGCGGCCGAAACCCGGCGGGCGGCGGATTGCCGTCCTCGGGCAGATGCTTGAGCTCGGGGATCAGGGGCCTGCGCTTCACGCCGGTCTCGCCGAACCGCTCGCCGCCGCGGGCGTCGATTCGCTCTTCGTCGTCGGCGCCCTCATGGATCATTTGTGGAACAAGGTTCCGGCGGCGATCAGGGCCGGCCGGGCCGCGGACGCGCGCGCGCTCGCGCCGGCTGTCATCGCCGCGCTCCGGGACGGCGACATTGTCATGGTCAAAGGCTCGAACGGCTCTAAGGTGAGCGAAATCGTCGCGGCGATCAAAGCCGCCGGGATGCATTAGGGCGACAACAAGAAAAGTCTGAAGCGATGCTCTATTACCTGATGAATTTCTCCGACCAGTCCGCGCTCTTCAACGTCTTCCGTTACCTTTCGTTCAGGACCGGCGGCGCGATCATGACGGCGCTTGTCATCGCGTTCATCGTCGGACCGCGCCTCATCCGATGGATGCGCAGAAAACAGGGAAAGGGCCAGCCGATCCGGCAGGATGGTCCGCAAAGCCACATCATCTCCAAGGCCGGAACGCCGACCATGGGCGGCGTCCTCATCCTCCTCTCCCTGACGATTTCGACGCTCCTGTGGGCGCGCCTCGACAACGCCTATGTCTGGATCGTCATGGGCGTCACCTTGACCTACGGCGCGCTCGGCTTTTGGGACGACTATCTCAAGGTGACGAAACAGACGGCGTCCGGCGTCGTCGGCTCGATGAAGCTGGTCATCCAGTTCGCGGTTGCGATCCTTGCGGGTCTTGCCTGCGTGCTGACGCTCGGGGCCGCCCCGGATGCGCCGGCGGGGATTGAGACGTCCGTCGCCGTGCCGTTCGTGCCGCTGCAGTTCTTCCAAGGCTGGTTTGGCGAAGGCTCGGGCGGCGTGCCGATCGGCTGGTTGATGGTTCCGTTCGCCGCTTTCGTGATCGTCGGCGCATCGAACACCGTAAACCTCACCGACGGGCTTGACGGACTCGCGACCGTGCCGGTGATGATCGCGGCCGGCGCTTACGGCTTCATCGTCTACGTCGTCGGCCGTTTCGACTACGCGGATTACCTCGGCGTGCCGTTCGTTCCGGGCGTCGGCGAACTTGCGATCATTTGCGGCGCGATCATCGGCGCCGGGCTCGGCTTTCTCTGGTTCAATGCGCCGCCGGCGGCGATCTTCATGGGCGACACCGGCTCGCTCGCGCTCGGCGGCGCGATCGGCGCAATCGCGGTCGCGGCCAAGCACGAAATCGTGCTCGCGATCGTCGGCGGCCTGTTTGTCCTTGAGGGCCTCTCGGTCATGATCCAGATCGCGTCGTTCAAGCTGACCGGCAAGCGCGTCTTCAGAATGGCGCCGATCCACCATCATTTCGAACAGCTTAGATGGAAAGAGTCGACCATCGTCATCCGGTTCTGGATCATCGCGGTGATCCTCGCGCTAATCGGTCTTTCAACCCTCAAACTGCGCTAGGCGGTTCGCGTCGATGATTGTCGTTCCAGGCATTGAGAAGCGGAAGATCGGCGTATACGGGCTCGGTCTTACCGGACTTGCGACCTGCGAGGCGCTCGTCGCTTCGGGCGCCGAAGTCTACGCATGGGACGAAAAAGAGGAAGCGCGCGCGAAGACCGAGAAAACGCGCTATGCGGACGAGCACCCGAAGCGCTGGCCCTGGAGCGAGCTTCGCTCGCTCGCATTGAGTCCCGGCGTGCCGCTCACCCACCCGGCGCCGCATCCGATCGTCAAGAAGGCGCACCAGGCGGGCGTCGAAATCATCGGCGACATCGAATTTTTCGCGCGCGCGGCGAACGCCGCGCCGAAGAATGAGCGCCCCCGCGTCATCGCCGTCACCGGTTCGAACGGAAAATCGACGACGACGGCGCTTATCGGCCACATTCTGAAGGAATGCGGGAAAGACGCCGTCATCGGCGGCAATATCGGGATGCCGGCGCTTTCCTTGCCGCCGATCGAAGCCGGCCGCGCCTATGTGCTCGAGCTTTCCTCGTTCCAGCTCGATCTCGCCAAGACCCTTCGCGCCAATGTCGCCATTTTGCTCAACTTTTCGCCGGATCATATCGATCGTCATGGCGACATGGGCGGCTATATCGCCGCCAAAAAACGCATCTTCATGAATCAGACGCGAGAAGATGCGGCGATCATCGGCGTCGACGACGCCTGGTCGCAGGGCCTTTGCGCGAAGCTCTTGTCGGAAGGCGAGCGGGCCGTGACGCCGATCTCGGCCGAGGGCGCGCTCGGACGCGGCGTTTTCGCCCTCAATGGCAAGCTCTATTACAGCTTCGGCGACAAATCGGGCGAGGCGGGCGACATTTCGGCCGTCGCCGCGCTCAAGGGCCAGCACAATTGGCAGAATGCGGCCGCCGCGCTCGCCGCCGCGATAGCGGAAGGGATCGCGCCGAATGTCGCGGCGAAGGCGATGGACCGCTTCCCAGGCCTTCCGCATCGGATGGAGATCGTCGCGCGGAAGGGCAAGGTGCTGTTCGTCAACGATTCGAAGGCTACGAACGCCGACGCGGCGAGCCGGGCGCTCAAATCCTACGACGACATATTCTGGATCGCCGGCGGCAAGGCGAAGGAAGGCGGCGTAGAGTCGCTGCGTTCCCTGATGAGGCGGGTCCGGGGCGTCTATCTCATCGGCGAGGCGGCGCGCGAATTCGAGGGGCAGCTTGCGGGCGCTGCGGCCTGCTTTCAGTGCGGCGACCTGCCGACCGCGGTTGCGCGCGCGGCGCGCGATGCGACGGCGAGCGGCGCAGCATCGCCGGTCGTACTCTTGTCGCCGGCCTGCGCTTCCTACGACCAGTTCCGGAATTTCGAAGAGCGCGGCGAGATCTTTCGAAAGCTCGCAAACCAGATCGAGACGTTGGGCGGAGAGGCGGCATGAAGGCCCTGAGCCGGGTGGACGATTCTGCGGCCGCGCGCTGGTGGTGGTCGGTCGATCACGGCTCGCTCTTCATTCTGGCGGCGCTGATGACGATTGGCGTCGTTCTCGTCTTCGCAGCGGGTCCCGGCGCGGCGGCGCGCTTTGGAATCGCCGACGATCTCCATTTCCCGGCGCGCCAGATCATGTTTGCGCCGCTTGCGGTCGCCGTCCTCCTCGGGGCGTCAATGCTGACGCCGCTGCAGGCGCGCCGCGCCGGCTCGATCATTTTCGCCGCCGCGCTCGTTTCGCTCTTCGCAGCGGCGCTCTTTGCGCCGGAAATCAACGGATCAAGGCGCTGGCTTGAAATCGGACCGCTCTCTTTCCAGCCGTCGGAACTCTTGAAGCCCGGTTTCGTCATCGTCGCCGCCTGGATGCTCGCCGAGGGCGCGCGCGACGCGCGGTTTCCAGGCGGCGCCATTGCGACCGGGCTTTACCTTCTCTGCGCGACGCTGCTCGCATTGCAGCCGGATTACGGTCAGGCGGCGCTCTTGACCGCCGTCTGGATGACCATGTTCTTCGTCTCCGGCGGCGGGCTTATCTGGCTCGTCTGCGTCGCCGCCGTCGCGGTCATCGGACTGGTCGCCGGGTATTTCCTTTCGCCGCACCTTGCGCGGCGCATCGACGGCTTCCTCAATCCTGAGGCCGGCGACAATTATCAGGTCGACAAGGCGCTTGAGGCGATCGCAAGCGGCGGGATCATTCCGAAGGGCGGCGCTTCATCGGTGAAGCTCTCGCTTCCCGACGCGCACACGGATTTCATCTTCGCAGTCGGCGTGGCGGAATTCGGCATGGCGCTCGGCCTCGTGATACTCGCGCTTTTCGCCGCCTTTGTGATTCGCGCCTACATGAAGGCGACGGGCCTTAAAAGCGTGTTCGCGCAGTCGGCCGTCTGCGGCCTCGCCGCGTTGATCGGACTTCAAAGCATCATCAAAATCGGCGTCAATTTGCGCGCGCTGCCGGCGAAAGGCATGACGCTGCCCTTCATCTCCTACGGCGGTTCGTCGCTTCTGACCGCGGCGCTCACCGTCGGCCTCATCCTCGCCCTGACGCGCCGCCAGGCGCACGCGGCGCGGCGCAAGGATGTCATGCCGTGAGCGCCGGTCGCGACAATCTCATCGCGCTCGCCGCGGGCGGAACGGGCGGGCACCTCTTTCCGGCCGAGGCGCTGGCGCAGGAACTGAAGCGGCGCGGCTGGCGCGTTCTTCTCGTCACCGATGCGCGAGGCGCGCGCTACGCGGCGTCCTTTCCGGCCGACGAGCGGTTCATGATC
>JACADX010000165.1 GCA_013389125.1 Parvularculaceae bacterium
AAAACCGTGATCTCGGAGCTTGGCGCGAGCGGCCTTAAAGACATGGGCAAGTGCATGGCGGCCCTCAAAGAGCGTCACGCCGGCGCGATGGATTTTGGCCGCGCCGGCGCCTTGATGAAGCAGACCCTCGGGTAATCCTCGGGGCGCAATGCCGGGAGCCGGTTTTGCGCGAAAAGGCGCGCTGGAAGAATGATTTGATCGGCGTGCGCGATTCCTGATGGCACCCGACGATCGAGGCGGAGGGCGGCTCCGGCCGATCCGTTCCGCATCGCCATGTGGGGATATAGGTGATGCGGATCGGGCCGTTCCGCCGTATTCCCATCATCGGATTTCCGACTAAAGGCCCAAGATCGAAGCATGCGTTTCACGCCTGAATTCCTGGACGAGCTTCGCGCGCGCGTCCGCGTGTCGGACGTCGTCGGGCGCACCGTGAAGCTGCAAAAGCGCGGCAACGCCTATTGGGGCCTGTCGCCGTTCAAGAAGGAAAAGACGCCGTCATTTTCGGTCGATGACAACCGCCAGAGCTACCACTGCTTCTCGACCGGGCAACACGGCGACGTCATCAAGTTTTTGATGGAGACGAAGGGGCTCACGTTTCCCGAGGCGGTCGAGCAGCTGGCGCTGGAAGCGGGCCTCGAGATTCCGAAGGCGAGCCCGCATGAGGCGGAAGGGGCGGCGCAAAAGCAGGGCCTCATCGAGGCGTGCGAACAGGCGACGGTCTTTTTCCAGTCGATGTTGCGCCGCTCGCAGGGGCGTCAGGGTGCGGACTATCTCAAGGGCCGCGGCGTCGCCGAAGGCCTGATCGAACAATTCCGCCTCGGCTACGCTCCGGGCGATCGCACGGCTCTCAAGGACTATCTCATCAACAAGGGATTTCTCGAGGCGACGCTGGTCGACGCGGGTCTCGTCATCAAGCCGGACGACGGCGGCGCGTCATACGATCGTTTCCGCAATCGCGTGATGTTCCCGATCCTCGGTCCGAAGGACGCCGTTATCGCCTTCGGCGGGCGAGCGCTCGATCCGGACGCGCGCGCGAAATATCTCAACTCTCCTGAGACCCCGCTCTTTCGCAAGGGCGACGTTCTTTACAATTTTGCGGCGGCGCGCGCGGCGGCAGCGGAAACGAAGAAGCCGCTGATCGTTTGCGAAGGGTATATGGATGTGATCGCGCTCTGGGGAGCCGGGGCGAGAACCGCGGTTGCGCCGCTCGGCACGGCGCTTACCGAAAACCAGCTTGCGCTTTTGTGGCGCCAGTCCGACGAACCGGTTCTCTGTTTTGACGGCGACAGCGCGGGCGTCTCGGCGGCGTTCCGCTCGATCGACCGCGCGTTGCCGCTCCTGAAGCCGGGCAAGTCCCTCAATTTCGCCTTTCTGCCGCAGGGTCAAGATCCTGACGACATGATCCGCGCCGGCAATGCAGCGGGCCTCGAGGCGCTCCTTGCTTCGCCTCAATCGCTCGCCGACGTCCTCTGGCGGCGCGAAACCGAGGCCAGGCCGCTCGATACGCCCGAACGACGCGCCGCCTTGCGCGCGCATCTTCGTTCGATGATCGCCGGAATCGCCGACAAGGATGTCCGCCTTGCCTATGGCGTTGAATTCGCCAATCGCCTCCGCGACGTCTTCGCCCCTGTCGTCACAAGATCGGGCGGGGCCCCGTTTCCGAGGAACCGCGCGGGTTTCGCTCGCCGAAGGCGCTTTGAATCGGAAGGCGAACGGCTTTTCCGGGAGGCTGCGCCGAGTGCGGCGCTAAAGCGGCTTGCGCCTCCCGATTCGGCGCGACGCGGAGCGACGCTTGTCCTTGCCGGCCTCAACCACCCGGAACTTGTCCGCCGGCGGGAGGCCGCCTTTTTCGACCTCGACCTTGGGATGGCCGACCTCGATCAGCTCCTCAGCGAGCTTCTCGGAGCGCTTCTGGCTGATCCCCACCTTGACAGCGCAGGGCTCAAGGCTCATCTCCACACCACGCCCGCGGCCAGGACATTGCAGCGCATTCTCTCTGACGAGACGCTGAACAGGCAGAGCTTCCTGAGGCCCGGCGCTGAGATAAACGAGGTCGAGTGGGGCTGGAGCGACGCTCTGCGCCATCACCTCCTTGCGACTTCCGCGAGGCGGGATATGGCGGCATCGGCATCTCAGGCGTTTTCGGATGGAGAAGAGACTTGGAAGGCCGCCATTACGGCGCGCGAGGCGCTCATCAATTCGGGCCATTCGAGCGCCGTCCCGGACCGTGATGGCGAAGCCGGGTCGGGCGAGCTCGACGAGCGGCTTCAAAGGATGCGCGCAAGCGTCGGCGCGAAACGGCGCAAGCGCAAGTTTGAACATTAGGCGTTGAGCGGCGCGCCAAGGCGCGCATCAAGCGGGAAGCGAGCGACACGATGGCGAAAAAGGCCGAAAAAGACGCGCCGGAAGCGGAAGCCCAGGTTGACGGGCCGATCCTCGATTTGACGGACGCCGAAGTCAAGAAGCTGATCAAGACTGCGAAGGCGCGCGGCTACGTCACCTATGACGAACTTAATTCCATTCTTCCGTCTGCGGAGTTTTCATCCGAACAGATCGAGGACGTGATGGCCCAGCTTTCGGAAATGGGCATCAACGTCGTCGAGCATGAAGAGGACGACGAAGAAGCCGCGGGCGCCGAGGCGGACGACGACGCCGAAGAAGAAGGCCCCTCGCGCGCCGTCGCAAAGACCGGCGAGAAAGGCGTCGCCACGGGCAACACGTCGGCGTCCGCCGATCGCACCGACGATCCTGTCCGCATGTATTTGCGCGAAATGGGCTCGGTCGAACTGCTCTCGCGCGAGGGCGAGATTGCGATCGCCAAGCGCATCGAAGCCGGCCGTGAAACGATGATCCGCGCCTTGTGCGAGAGTTCGCTGACTTTCGAAGCGATCACCGTCTGGCGCGACGAACTGAAAGACGGCCGCGTGCTTTTGCGGGACATCATCGATCTTGACGCCACCTATGGCGGAGGTCCCGAGGCGCGGCCCGACATGACGCAGCCCGAAATCGCCGCGCGCGTCCAGCGCGAGGAGGCCGAGCGGCTGGAAGAAGCGGTCGGCGAGGGCGACGATGAAGACGAATTCGACGAGGGCGCGTTGTCGCTTTCGGCGATGGAGGCCGAGCTTCGAGACGGCGTCATGCAGAATTTCGACGCGATCTCGGAAGACTACAAGAAGCTGCGCCGGCTTCAGGACATCATGATTGAGGAGGAGCTGAAAGGCGGCGAGCTGTCGTCCTCGCAAGGAAAGCGCTTCAAGAAGCTCCAGAAGGAAATCGTCGAGCGCGTCCGCTCCGTGCGCCTCAACAACCAGCGGATCGAGGCGCTTGTCGAGCAGCTCTACGACATCAACCGCCGCCTGATGGCGCTTGAGGGCAAGCTCGTCCGCCTTGCCGACAATTACGGCGTCAACCGCCGCGAGTTCCTCAACGAATATCTCGGCCACGAGCTTGATCCCGACTGGCTTGACCGCCTCAAGGAAAAAACCGGCAAGGGCTGGAAAAATTTCACGACGAAAGGCGAAAAGCAGATCGTCCAGATCCGCGAGGAGATCGGCAAGCTCTCGACCGAGACCGGCCTTACCGTGAAGGACTTCCGCCGCATCGTGCAGACGGTGCAAAAGGGCGAGCGCGAGGCGCGCATCGCCAAGAAGGAAATGGTCGAGGCGAACCTCCGCCTCGTCATTTCGATCGCCAAGAAATACACGAACCGGGGCCTCCAATTCCTCGACCTCATCCAGGA
>JACADX010000022.1 GCA_013389125.1 Parvularculaceae bacterium
AGGTAAAAGAGAAAGGCCGGCGAGCGCGCATAAATATCGCCGACCGGCGCGGCGACGAGCGTCGCCTCGCCATTGTCGAGCGGTCGCCAGGCGACGAAGGCCTTGCCGGTCTTCAGCGGAATGACCGCCGCGCCGCGCTTTTGGAGCGCTAGGCCCTGGGCGTCGATGGGCTCAAAGCGTGTCGTCTTCGCGGCGCCTGCGGCCGCCAGGACATCGCCGGCCGAAGACAAATGATAGACGGCGGACCGTCCGCCCGGCCCGCAGGCGGCTATCGCCTTTCTCACCGGATCGCCGGTCATCAAGGCGATGTTCGCCGCTGTCCCGCATTCCGTCGCGGCGCGCTCAACCCGCAGCGCCGTTTCGACGCGACGGCCGTCATTTTCCTCCCGGATCTTTCCAAAGAAGAGGATCGCAATCGCAAGAACCAGGAGGCCGGTCAGGAGCATCAGGCGCCGCGGCGAGAGGGCGTCCGCCTTTGCGGTCATCGCGCTCGCTCCTTTGTCCTCGCCCCCCATCAAACGCTATCGCCCCAATGCTCGCTCGGATCGCCGGAATCAAGGGAAAGGCCCCGCATGGGGGCCGACCGTTTACGATTTGGAAACTATTCCTATTCGGGTCCGACTGTCACGCGCGAATCAGCGCGCTCGATCATTAATCGCCGATAAGGCGGGTCGCCATTTCGAAGAGGTTTGACGAGAGGTTCGGCGCCGCAACGACCCGCCTTAGCGACGCTTCGACCTGCCGGCGGCGCGCGGGCTCGAGCCTTTTCCAGCTCTCGAGAGTCGTGGTGAGCCTTGCTGCGAGCTGCGGGTTCGTCTTGTCGATTGCAAGCAGCTGGCCGACGAAGAATGCGTAGCCCTCGCCGTCGGCGCGATGAAATCCGGCGAGATTCTGCGCCGCGTAAGCGCCGAGCAAAGATCGCACCTTGTTCGGATTGCGGGCGTCGAACGCTTCATGATCGAGAAGCGCCCTCACCTCGCCAAGCGCGCGATCCGCCGGAGCGATAGCGCGCCAGGAAAGCCATTTGTTGACGACGAGCGCGTCATGCCGCCATTTCATGTAGAAGCGCTGTAGCGCCGCTTCGCGGATCGGCGCGTCGCTCGCCGCGAGCGCCGAAACGGCCGCCGCCTCGTCGGTCATGTTCGAGGCGCTCGCCGCCTGCTCGTCCGCGATTTCAAAATTCCCGCCCGCCACGAGGAGCGCCAGGGCGGCGTTCCTGAGCGCGCGCCGTCCCGCTTCCGGCGCCGACGGATCAAAGGGCCGGTTCGTCGCGAGGTCGCGGTAGAGCGCGCCGCACTGATCATGAAGCGCCTTGGCGACCGCCTCGCGCACGCGTTTCCTCCCCTTCGCAATTCGCGACGGGTCGATCGTCGTTGCGTGCTGGGCGAGTTCGGCTTCGCTCGGCGCCTTCAAGAGCTCCGCGGCAAAGGCGGGATCCTCCCGCGAGCTTTCAATCGACGCGCCGAGCGCCTTTGCAAAACGCTGCAAGCTTCGCTCCGCATCCGCCATCTCGCGGTCGCCGGCGAAGGCAAGACACAGATCGCGCCACAAGCCTTCGGTCGCGGACCAGCGGCTGAAAAGATCGGGCTCGGATCGCGCGATCGTCAGCCGGTCGTCGAGCGAGAGCTTCTGGTCGAGCGTCGCCGGGGCCGAATACTGGCGAAGGAGCGATGCGACCGGACGTTCACGGAAGGGTCCGAACGTTCGCGTCTCTTCGGCGCCGCGAAGCCGGATGAGGCCTTCCTCAAGGACTTGACCCGTCCTTGAACCGAGAAGCGCGAAGGCGACCGGAATGTCGCGGGCCGGCTTGTCGGCCTGTCCAGGCGTCGGTTTCGTCGACTGCGCGAGGGTCAGCGCGTAGGCCCCCGCGCTTTCGAATTTTTCCTTCACCTTGATCGACGGCGTTCCGGCGTCGGAATACCAGCGGCGGAATTGCGCGAGGTCTTCGCCGCTTGCGTCCTCCATCGCCTTCACGAATTGTTCGACCGTCGCCGCCTCGCCGTCGTGCCGGGAAAAATAGAGATCGGAACCTTTGCGGAAATTGTCGGGCCCGATGATCGTCCGGATCATCCGGCAAAGCTCCGCGCCCTTTTCATAAACGGTCGGCGTGTAGAAATTGTCGATGGTGATGAAGCTTTCGGGGCGCACCGGATGGGCGAGGGGGCCTGCGTCTTCTGGGAACTGCTGCGCCCAAAGACGGCGGACGTCCTTGATCCGTTGCACGGGGCGCGAGCGCATGTCGGCCGAAAACTCCTGGTCGCGAAAGACCGTGAAGCCTTCCTTGAGGCACAGCTGGAACCAGTCGCGGCAGGTGACGCGGTTGCCCGACCAGTTGTGGAAATACTCGTGCGCGACGATCGATTCGATCGCCTGATAATCGGCGTCGGTTGCGGTCTCGGGGCTCGCCAGCACATAGGCCGAGTTGAAGATGTTGAGCCCCTTGTTCTCCATCGCCCCGAAATTGAAATGGTCGACGGCGACGATCATGAACGTGTCGAGGTCGTATTCGCGGCCGAACGCGTCCTCGTCCCACTTCATGGCGCGCTTCAACGAGGAGAGCGTGTAGCCGCATTTGCCGATGTCCTTCGCCTGAACGAAGACTTTGAGCGCGACCTTTCGGCCCGAACGCGTCCGAAATTCATCTTCCGCCGCGACGAGATCGCCGCCGACCAGGGCGAAGAGATAGGAGGGCTTGGGATGCGGATCCGCCCATTGCGCGAAATGGCGCCCGCCCGGAAGGTCGCCCGCCGCAAGCATGTCGCCGTTCGAAAGCAGCACCGGAAATGCGCGCTTGTCGGCTTCGATCCGCACGGAAAACTTCGCCAGCGCGTCGGGCCGGTCGAGATAATAGGTGATGCGCCGAAATCCCTCCGCCTCGCACTGCGTGCAGAACATGCCGTTCGAGAGATAAAGGCCCGACAGCGCCGTGTTGGCCTCCGGCGCGCAGGCGGTCTCGACGTCAAGCGTGAACTCGGCCGGCGGGGACGCGATCGTCAGCGTTTCGGCGGTCCGCTCATAGCGGGACGGGGCGAGCGCGTCCTCGTCAAGCGCCAAGGCGAGGAGTTCGATCGCCTCGCCGTTGAGGACGAGCGGCGCGCCGGGCGCAGCGTGCGGGGCGCGCCGGATCGCAAGGCGCGATTTCACGATCGTGCGCTTCGGATCAAGCGAGAAATAAAGATCGGCGTGCGCGATGCGGTAATCGCACGGCCGGTAATCTTCGCGGCGGATCGGCTTCGGGGCGTCGTCTGTCCGCATCGGGGCGGCTTTCGCTGGCGGCGGCCCGTTCTTAGGGCGTCGGCGCCGCCCGCTTCAACCCGCGCCGGCGAATCGATCGCGGCGGCCCGCCCGCGCCTGCCGCATGGGCAAGGAGGGAATCATCTGATAGAGGCGGCCGATGAGACACTTCCTGAACACCGCTGACTGGTCTCGGGCCGAACTTGAGGCGATGCTCGACGATGCGCGGCGTCTCAAGGCGCACCCCTTCGGCGACGCCCTCAAGAACAAGACGATCGCGCTCCTTTTTTTCAACAACAGCCTTAGGACCCGCACCTCCTTCGACATCGGCGCGCGCCAGCTTGGCGGCCACGCCGTCGTCCTGTCGCCGACCGGCGGCATGTGGCCGCTCGAATTCGAGGACGGCGCCGTCATGCTCGGCGAGGC
>JACADX010000137.1 GCA_013389125.1 Parvularculaceae bacterium
CCCTGTCCGGCGTCGTAGCCGAAATGATGCGTGATCAGCACTAGCGCCGCGACGCGCAGGACGTTCGCGGCGATCGCGATCGGAACGAGCGCCGCGATGACGAGCGCGTTGACGCGCCAGTCGCCGTGCTTGACGGCGTAAAGATAGACGGCGCCGACCGCGGTGAGCGCGATCACGGAATTGAGGCCCGAGCATGCGTCGGCGACGAGGAGCTGATAGGGGCCGGCGGAAATCACCGCGCCCGCATGGGCGACAGGATACCCCGCCGCATAAAGGCCTTCGCTGACGACTTCCGATACGAATGTCTTCAGCGGCGCCGTCAGCGCGTCGATCGCCCAGCCCGGCCAGATTATGAGATAGACGGTCAGCGCGACGGGAAACCACAGACGCCGAAGTCCGTTCCAGCCGAAGAGACTGACGATGATCCCGGCGGCGACCGGCCCCAAGGACGCGGACTGGAAGAGCACGGTTTCGCTCGCCCTGCCGATGACGGCGAGCGCAAGCCCGATCGCGAGCGCGCAGCCGCCGACGATGATTTCACTGCGGCGCCGTCCGGCAGGGAGCGTCTCGGAGGCGAGACGGGCGTAGGCGGCGCCGCCGGCGATCGCGAGGATGATGAGCGCATGCGCGTTTTCGTCTTCGCGCCAGGGGCCCTTCGAGAAGTCGACGAAGATCGGAACGTAAAGCGCCGCCGCCGCCGCAAGAAGCGCGATCGTCGGCCAGAGGGCGGCGGCCGGCCGCGCGAAATGTCCGGCCGTCGCGGATGACCGCATCGCCGTCTCCCTAGCCCGCCAGCGCCGCGCCGATGATGTCGGCGTCGACCTGCCGGAGCGCGGCATTGAGGTTCTTAAGTTCGATGAGCCGGTCTTCGTTGCGCCGTGTCACGACGAAGACCGCGGACGCCGCAGACCACACGAATTGCGCGTCCGCGATCGGACCGAACGGCGCCGTCGCCACAATGACGATGTCGAAGGCGCAGCGCAGATAATCGAATGTCAGCCGCAGCGTTTCGCCGGACAGAAGTTCATGGCTATTCGGCGCGCTTTCACCGGAGGTCAGCAGGCTGAGATTGGCGATCACGGTCGGGCGGATCGCCTTGCGGATGTCGCATTCGCCGGCGAGCGTCTCTTTAAGGCCCGGTCCTCCTTGGATCCCAAACCGCGCCGCGAGCCGCGTCGCGCGCAAATCCGCATCGACAATGAGGACGCGCTTTTGAAGCTGCGCGAACGACGCCGCCATGTTGATCGCCAGGTGATCGGCCTCGCGCGACGAGCCGTTCGCGGCTATCGCGAAAAGATTGAGCTTTTCGGCTTCCTTCGAAGTCAGAAGGCGTGTCCGGAGCGCGCGGAACTGCTCGGCCTCGCGCGAGGACGGCCGGCGCACGATGACGGCGCTCGCCGGAAGGCGGCCCTCGCCTTCCCCTTCCCTTAGGAAGCCGTTCTGGACGGCGAGCGCGGTGACGAAGTCTTCTTTCGTCAGGAGGCCGAGTTTCGACGCGGCCTTGGCGAAGGGCGCATTCGACTGGCGCTGGATCTCGGCGATCCGCGCCATCGCTTCCTCATTGAGTTTGCCGAGGCGGACGAGCGTGTCGCCAAGCCGGCGATCGCGCTCGACGCGCGCTTGCAGTTCCGCCGGCGACGGCGCGCGCGGCGCAATCGAGGCGCGACGGTCGGGGCGGCGTCTTTGCGGCGCGGTCATGCGGCGAACCCCAGTCTCGTCGCTTTTTTCGCGCGCTTTGGACGCCAGGCGTCAATCTCGCAGACGAGGCCGGTGCGAAAGCTTCGCCGCACCGCGTCGACATGGCGAATCCGCCCTTCATAAAGTTCGACAAAGACCGCGACGGCGGCGCCGAGCGCGAGGCCGGCAAAGCCGCCGATCAGCACCACGAGCCAGAAGGGGGGAGTCGCGGGATCGGACGGCGGCGTCGCGCGCGACAGGAGGAAAAGATCGATCGAATCGACGCGCGACTGCAGCGATTCCTCAAGCGAGCGCGTCGTCACGAGATTGTAGGTTTCCTGGCTGGCGCGGACCTTTTCCTCTAGGAGGTCATAGGTTTCGCGCGTCGTCTGCATCGACGCGACCGAGGCTTTTAGCGCGGCCGCTTCCTTTTCGAGCGCGGCGACGCGGCTCGCCGCATAGTCGGCGCGATCGCGCATCGCTTCGAGAATGTTCTCTTCGAGCGTCGCCTTTTCCTTGGCGGCCTCGACATAGTCGGGATATTTCGGCCCGAAGCGCTCGGCGATGCGATTGAGCGCTGCGACCGCGAGCCCAAGCCGCTCCTGCGCGAGGCGCGCCGCGATGGCGTCATGCGGCACAGGGAAATTGATGAGTTCGGCGCGCGGCGTCGCGACCGCCTGCGCCGACAGCGACTTCGCCTCCGCTTCGTCGGCCCGCGCCGTGGCGAGGCGCTCGGTCAGCGCGGCAAGTTCGATTTCCGCCGATTCCATGCGGTTCTCGCCCATCGGGAGAATGCCGGACGTTTCACGGAACGCCGCAAGATCGCCTTGCGCGTCGGCGACACCGCGCGCAAGCGCTTGCGTTTCGCCGGAAAAGTCTTCGGCCTTGCGCGCAAACCGCCGCTTTTTCTGGTCGAGAACGGCCGACATGTAGGCGGACGCGAACGCGTTCGTGACGCGCGCCGCCTGCGAGGGATCCTCGGCGCGAAACGAAAGCTCGATCGTCGAGCTGATGTCGTTGGCTTCAACCGTCAGGTCTTCAAGCAGTTCGTCCGCCGCCCAAAGCCGCGGATCATTGCCGGCGACAAGCTCGCCGCCGGTCTCGTCGCGCCAGCGCTCGTCGAAGTCCGACGGCGCGACGAATCCTTCTTCGACAAGCTGGTCGTAAACTTGAAGCGCGACCGAGCGGCTTGAGGCGACGGCGGCCTGCTGGCCCAGATACTCGGCGACGCGGACGCGCGGTTCGACAAGGCCGGTAAGCGAGTTGCGCTGGATCGAATCGACCTGGACCTTCGCTGTCGAAACATATTCCGTCGGCAGAAGGATCGCGAGCATTGCCCCGACGGCGAGCCCGACGAGCGCCGTCCAGAGGACGATGAGCTTCCTCAGCTTTATGACGTTGATGAGATCGAGAACGCCCATGTCGACGCCTTGCCGTTCACTTCTTCTTCGGGGAGACGGCCGCCGCCGGCGCGGCCGACGGACGATAATAGGCGACGCGGGCGTCTTTCTTGAGGCGCGCCATCAGCTCTTCAGCGCGTTTGGCTGTCGCCGCTTCGATCAGGAGTCGGCGGGCGACGGGCGGCCACTCAGCCGGATCGCTCGCCTCGTTTCGCGCGCCGACGATTTTCATGATCTGGGTTTCGCGGTCGCCGGTGACGACGATGTTGTCGCGCGGCGCGTATTTGGCGAGCTGCTCGCGGATCGGAGCGGGGAAAGCGGCTCCGGACTGCGTCGCGCCGGCGATCGCAAAACGCGCTCCCGCCTTGTCGAGGACGGCGGCAAGGCGCGTGAAATCGGGCTCACGGTCAAAAAGCGGCGTCAGCGCCTTCTCATTGAAGTTCTTGGTTTCGAGCGTCAGCACCGAAAAGTCGTAGACCTTTCGTTCGGCGAAGAGCGACGGATTTTCGCGGATATAGTCGTCGACCTCTTCGCGAGTCGGCTCCGGCGGCTGGCTCGCGAGCGCGAGATAATAGTCGGCGAGCGCCTGGTCTTGCGCCGCGTACATGCGCGCCATCGTCTCCGGCTTTCGATGGAGTTCCGCCGCGCGCGCTGCGCCGGCGAGGAGAACGCGGTTAAGAAGGCTCTCAAGCGCAATGCGCTCTGCGCCCGGATCCGTCGGCGAAAGGCCAAGGCGCGCCATTTCGATCCGCAGTTCCGTGAGCGTTATCTCCTTGCCCTCGGCCTTCGCGACGACCTGGGTCTTTCCTGAGGCGACGGTTTTCTTCTCGGCGTGCGCGTCCGCGCCGAGCGCGGCCGCCGCCGCGAGAAACGGTATGACGAGCGCCAGTCTCATCGCTTCCTCAACTCCCAATCAGAGACGCCATGCGCCAGGCGCGCCAGCATCTTATCCGTGCGAGCGTCAGCGCCGCCGCCATCCGGTCCCGCGCGGTTTTAAGATCCGCGCTCGTCAGCACCCGGATAAGGTGCGGCGCCGTCGACAACGCTGTCGCGGCGGCGAGCGCGATCCAGGAAAGATTGCGGATCATCCCTCTGCCGCCGTAACCGGCCCAGCGCTCGGCGATTGTCCGGTCCCATTTCCGGATTAATTCGCTCCAGTCCCGACGCGCCGGGTGGCTTACGATTGACTTATCGTTAAATGCTAAACGAAACCCCAATGCGACGCCGCGCCGGCACCAGTCGACGTCTTCCGATAAACCATTCGTAAAGGCGCCGACGGCGGCGGCGGCCTCGCGCCGAGCGAAGAGATTGGCGGTCGCGGCGAACTTTTTCTTCTCCACATATTCGCGCTGCCGGAAGGCGAAAACGCGCTCGAAAGCTTCGACGGAAGTCGGACGCGCTTCGTTTTCGACGGTGACGACGATGCGTCCGCCGCAAAAATCCGCGTTCGAAAGACCCTCAAGACCGCGCTCCAGCCAGTCGGGCGCCGCGACGCAGTCAGCGTCGATGAAAGCGATCGCGCGGCCGCGCGCGAGCTTTAGCGCCGCATTGCGCGCGTGCGCCGCGCCTCTTTCGACCGCCGCCGTGAAGATGACGTCCGAAAACCTCGCGCGGACCGCGTCGACGCCGCCCGGCGTTCCGTTGTCGGCGACGATGATCTCGAAGCGCGACCGGCCGATCGACTGGCGCGCAAGGCTTTCAAGGCACTTCGCAAGCAGCGCCGTCTGATTGAAGTGCGGAATGACGACGCTGACATCGGGCGCGCGCTCGTCCGCGGAGACGCTCATGAATGCGCGGCGGAGCGAGCCGCCCCTCCTGCGGCCGGACGGCGCGCCGAAGCGGCCCCTATTTTCGCCCGCTCGAACGCCTTTTCATAAGCGCGCAGAAGGACCGGCGCCGAATGGTTCCAGCTGAATTCGCGAATGATCCGTTCGCGGCCGATAGCGCCCATGTCGCAGCGAAGCGCCGGATCGCCAAGCAGCATGTCGATCTTCATGGCGAAGTCGGCGACATTGTCCGGGCGCGCATAGAGCGACGCGCCGCCCGCCGATCGCCGTCCTTCGGTGAGGTCGAACTGCACGATCGGCTTTCCGAGCGCCATATATTCGAGAATCTTGTTCATCGTCGATTTGTCGTTCATCGCGCAGCAGCGATCCGCGTTGACGCAGACGTCGGCGGCGTTAAGGAGGCTCAAGAACAGGTCGTCGGGCACGCGGCCGTAGAAAGTGAAATAGGGCGCGACCCCTTTGCGTTCGGCGAGCGCGCGGATCGCGGGAAGCTCCGGACCATCGCCGATGATGGCGAAATGCGCGTCCTTGCGGCCGATCTGGTTGACGAGATGCGCGACGGCGCCGACAAGGAGGTCGAGCCCCTCCTGCTTGCCGATGACGCCGACATAGCCGATCAGGAACTTGCGCCCGGCCTTCAGCGCCGGATCGGCGGCCCCGATCGCCATGCGGTCAAGGCGCGGGCCGGACCGCACGACGAAGACGCGGTCAGGGCGCATGCGGCCGCGCGCGATCGCGATGTCGCGATAAGACTCATTGGTGGCGATTGAAACGTCGGCGAGCGCGAAAGTCGCGCGCTCGAGGAGCAGCATCGCGCGGTGAAGGATTCCGCGGCGGCCGAATTTCGCCTCGAAAAGCTCCGGGCAAAGATCGTGATGGTCGAAGACGAATCGAACGCCGAAGAGCGCCTTGAAGATCAGCGCGACGATGAAGATGAGGTCCGGCGGATTGCAAGCGTGAATGACGTCGAACCCGCGCTCCTTCTTCACGCGGAAAGCGAGGCGAATCTGGCTTGCGAGCGCGCCAGCGTATTCCCGCAAATACCCGAAACGCGAGTTCCCCGCCTCGGTCAGCTTATGGCGGTAAATGTGAACGCCGTCGATCGTTTCGCGCGCGGCGTCGTAACCGCGAAGCATAGGCGATATGACGCTGACGTCA
>JACADX010000245.1 GCA_013389125.1 Parvularculaceae bacterium
CCTTCCGTCGACGCAAGGAATCGCGCTGCTCTGCGACGGGCGCATTGCTCTGCATACGGACTCTTGTGCGGGAGACAGAAGCGGCTGCGGGCCGAATGCGGTCACCGACAATGAAATCGTCGTCGCCTTCGCCGCCGCCGACATCGACGCCGCTTAGCCGGCGATTCAGGCCACGGGAAGCGGCTACGCCGTCGTATTCGCGTGCAAGGCGGGCCTTGGCGCCTGCATGCGCTCGCCGGACGGCCGCCTCCAGTTCGCGGGCTACGGGCTCGCCTGCAAGGACCAGACGGAATGCAACCGCCTCGTCATCGATTTGTCGTCCTTGCTGGCCGCGGCGGTTGAATGACGCTTCCGCCGGCGGCGCATCGGCGCGTCCTGGCGATGGCGTCGGGCCGCGCGTGGAGCGTTGTTGACCCTTCCGCCGCGCGACAGCCCGTTCCTCTCAGCTTTCGGCCTCCTTGCCGCAAACGCGGCGCGATCGCGCGCCGGGCGCAAGGACGAAGACCGCACTTGCTCGAACAAGAGGCGCCGGAATAATGCGCCGGCCTACCGTCTTGTCCGCGCGCGGATGGTGCGGATGGTGCCGGTTTTCGAGCGCATGACGACGGTGTGCGTCGTGACGTGCCCCGGCTCCCACTTGACGCCGTCGAGCATCGTGCCGTTGGTGACGCCGGTCGCCGCGAAGAAAACGTCGCCGCCGCAAAGGTCCATAAGGCCGTATTTGCGGTTGAGGTCCTTGATTCCGGCGCGCGCCGCGCGCGCCTTCTCGTCGTCATTGCGGAAGACGAGCCGTCCTTGCATCTGGCCGCCGACGCAGCGGAGCGCCGCGGCGGCGAGGACGCCCTCGGGCGCGCCGCCCTGTCCGAGATAAAGGTCGATTCCGGTCGCGGGCTCGGTCGTATGGAAGACGCCGGCGACGTCCCCGTCGGGGATGAGGATGATCCGCGCGCCGACTTTTCGCGCACCCTCGATGATGTGCTTGTGGCGGTCGCGGTCAAGGACGCAGAGCGTGATGTCCGACGGCTGGACGCGCTTTGCTTTCGCAAGTTCGCGGATGTTGTCTTCGACCGAGGCGTCAAGATCGACGACGCCGTCCGGATAACCGGGGCCGACCGCGATCTTGTCCATATAGGTGTCCGGCGCGTGGAGCATCGTCCCCGCCGTCGCCATGGCGACGACGGCGAGCGCGTTGCCCATGCCTTTCGCGGTGAGGTCCGTCCCCTCAAGCGGATCAAGCGCGATGTCGACCTTCGGACCCTTTTTCGTTCCGACCTTTTCGCCGATGTAAAGCATCGGCGCCTCGTCGCGTTCGCCTTCGCCGATGACGACCGTCCCGTCGATATCGAGCTTGTTGAGCGCCTCGCGCAGCGCCGCGACCGCCGCCTCGTCGGCGCCGTTCTTGTCGCCCCGGCCGATCATTTTCGAGGCCGCGACCGCCGCCGCTTCGGTGCAGCGCCCAATCTCCATGGTGAGAATGCGGTCGAGGAATTCGAGGTCGGCCATCGGTGTCTCCCTGTTTCGATCCTTGCAAGCGGAAGCGGAGCCTTATGTCAATGCGGCGCCGTCACGACCCGATCAGAAAGCGGGCCCACTTCCCGAGCAGGCGTTTCATCCCCATGCTGATCAACATGGAGACGCCGAGCCCGGCCGCGAAAAGCCCCAAGCCGAGGCCGAAGGCCTCCAGGACGTCGTCCGGCTGACCGAAATAGGCTCTGAACGTGCGTCCCGCGATCGCGATCACCGACACATGCATGAAATAGGTCGGAAACGAATGCGTCGCGATCGGGGCGAGCCAGCGGGTTTGGCGCTCGCGTCCCCGAAGCAGGTCGAGGACGAACAGGCCGAGCGAAATCTTCTGCGCATAATACGCGCTTTCGCGAAGCGAAACGGGGCCCGCCATGTCGATATCGGCGGCGAACAGCCCGCCAAGCGCCGCCGACGCAGCGAAGAACGTAAGGAGAAGGGCGCCTCGGCGCTTCCGGATCGCCGCCGCCGCGGCCGCGTAATCGGCGCCGATCAGCATGCCGAGCGAATAGGCGCCGAGAAAATACACGAAAGACTGGGCGCTGACGGTCGAGCCGGTCCTCGTCACGACAAGAGGCGCGACAATTAGAAGTATGAGGAAGGGCAGCCTGCTGCGATCCTTGAGGAGCCGGTCGATCAGGGGCGTTGCGAGGTAAAGGCCGAAAAGAATCGGGAGGTACCAGAACTGGAAGCTGCCTGATCCCGTAACCAGCGCGGCGGCCGCATGCGCGAGGTAGCTCCAAATGCTCTGCTCAACGAGGAACAGACCCCTGCCGGCGCGCCATTCGAACGCTTCAAGGAGAAGCGTCATGAAGACATAAGGCGCGACGACGCTGCCGACTTTGGCGGAATAGAAATGGCGAACGCCCTTCGCACGCAGGGCGATCGGGTAAAGCAGTCCCGAAATCAGCGCGAAGTAGAGCGTCCCGCCGTGAAACAGCGCCTGCACGGCCGAGTTCATGGCGATGAGAGGCGGCGTCGCCATAACCTCCGCCGGCGCGATGTTAACGCCGAAACTCAGGGCGTGAACGGCGACGATTGAGATGATGGCGAAGGCGCGAAAGGCGTGAAGATGGTAAATTCGCGCGACAGCCGCGGGGGCGCGTTCCGACCCGTGTTCGCCGACATCCGCTGCGAGCAGCCTGAAAGATCCCATAACGCTAGACAACTCAACGTGCTCCGGTCGCCGAACGCGGGCGCGCCGGCGGCGAGGCCTCCGACGAACCGAAACATTCCTGCACGGAACGCGCCAGATTGCGATGCGCCCGCGTTCCCGCCGCGGCGCGTAATGATGTTCGAAGTCCCGCGTTCGCGGTTCATGCCGCGTCGCGCTAGGCCGCGTTCCGCCGCGCAAACAGCTTTTTCACGTTGCGAGCGGCCTGACGGATGCGCTGCTCGTTTTCGACGAGGCCGATGCGGATGAACCCCTCGCCGTGCTCGCCGAAACCAAGGCCAGGCGCTACGGCGACGCCCGCCTCCTCAATCAGCGTCTTGGCGAATCCGACGGAGCCGAGCCCGCGATACTCCTCCGGGATCGGGGTCCATGCGAACATCGAGGCCGGCGGCGCCGGGATTTTCCAGCCGACGCCGGCGAAGCTTTCGATAAGCGCGTTGCGCCGCGACCTGTAGATCGCGCGGATCTCGTCGACGCAGTCCTGCGGGCCGTCGAGCGCGGCGGACGCCGCGACCTGGATCGGCGTGAAGGCGCCGTAGTCGAGATAGGATTTGACGCGCGCGAGCGCCGCGATCAGCCGCTCGTTTCCGACGGCCATGCCGACGCGGAAGCCCGCCATCGCATAGGTCTTCGACAGCGAGTTGACTTCGACCGCGATGTCCCTCGCGCCTTGAACCTTGAGGATCGACGGCGGCGGCTCGGCGCCGAAATAGATCTCCGAATAAGCAAGATCGGAGAGGATCCAGATGTCGTGCTTCTTCGCGAGCGCGACGGCGTCCTTGTAAAAGTCGAGCCCGACGACCTGCGCGGTCGGGTTCGAGGGATAGTTCAGCACCATCGCCGTCGGCTTCGGCGTCAGATGCGCGATCGCGCGTCCAATGCCTGAAAGATAGGCTTCCGGCGACGGCGCCGGCACGGCGCGAATGACGCCGCCGGCGATGATGAATCCATAAGCGTGGATCGGATAGGCCGGGTCGGGCGCGAGGATCACGTCGCCCGGCGCCGTGATCGCCTGCGCGAGATTGGCGAACCCCTCTTTCGAGCCGAGCGTCGCGATCACCTCCGTTGACGGATCAAGCGTCACGTCGAAACGCCGTTCATAATAGCGGGCGATCGAGCGCCTCAGGCCCGCCACGCCTTTCGACGCCGAGTAGCGGTTGGTGCGCGGCTTTCTCGCCGTTTCGACGAGCTTTTCAATGATGTGCGGCGGGGTCTCCATGTCGGGATTGCCCATGCCGAAATCGATGACGTCGCGGCCGGCGGCCCGAAGGCGCGCCTTCAAGGCGTTCACCTCCTCAAAGACGTAAGGCGGCAGTCGCTTGATCCGGTAGAACTCTTCAGGGGACGGCATTTCTAGTCGGTTTCTTCCTCGACGTCGCGCTTGTCCTCCACATCCCGCAACGGCAGTCCGCGTTCGCGCCGCGCCAGCGCGTCGTCCCTGGCGAGCGCGTCTTCAAGAGCCTCGCGCGCCGTCTCGATCGAGGCGTCGCGTTCGGCGGCGGCGAGGTGCTTGTCGGCTTCGATCGCTTCGTTCAGCGCATCGCGCTCGGCGAGCAGCGCCGCCTCCATGGCGCTTCGTTCCGGTGCAGCGATCCCTTCGGGCGTTTTTTGAGGCTGCTCAGAGAGGTTCGGGAATCCGCCGGCGCTTTCGTCCTGGTAAGCTTCGATGCGCGCGGCGATCGCCGGATTGACCGGCTGCCCTTTCGCAAGCTCTTCATATTTCACGATGCCCGGCGGCGCAAAGCGCTTCAGGCCGCCGGAACAGCCGGCGGCGGCGAGCATGGCGATCGCGAGAAGATAGGCTTTACCCGTCACAAACCCGCCCTATAAGGTTTCGACCTTCACCTAACCGCGAACCGACCCCATGACGCAAGCCGACATGTAGAGCGAAACAAGGAAACGCCCGCGCAAAAAGGCCGCAAGCGAGCCGGCGAGCGCGAAGAAGGCCGAGGACACGCCGACTTCCGCGCCGCCGTCCGAGGCAAAGGGCGGCGGCGAAGGCGGCAAAGCCCTCATCGAGGATTTCGACGCGCTCTCGGAATACCTCGTCGACGTCACGGGCGCCGGCCAGCAGGTGGTGCGTGAATTCTTTGTCAAGAATGCTGACGCCATGAAGTTCGCGGCCTCGCCGAAATCCGCCGATCCCTTGAATATCGGCGAAGCCTATCAGGAAATGGTGGCGGCGATGGCGGCGGACCCCGGCACGGTCATGCAGCGCCAGTTCAACCTCTGGGGCGACTACGCCAAGCTGATGGCGACGATGGGACGCCGCATGACGGGCGAAGCGGTCAAGCCCGCGATCGAGCCTGAACCCGGCGACAAGCGCTTCCAGCACCCGGCCTGGCGCGAAAATCCGATGCTCGACTTCGTCAAGCAGTCATACCTCACTTACGCCAAATGGCTCCGGACGACGGTGCACCAGCTAGAAGGCATGGACGAGCACGACAAGAAGAAAGCCGAGTTCTACACCCAGCAATTCATCGACGCGATCGCGCCCACGAATTTCCCGGTCCTTAATCCCGAGGTCGTCGAAGCGACGATCGAATCGAAGGGAGAAAACATCCTCAAGGGGATGAAGAACCTGCTTGAAGATCTCGACCGCGGCGACGGCAGCCTCGCGATAAGGCAGGCCGACCTCGAGCATTTCAAGCTCGGCGTCAACATCGCGACGACGCCCGGCAAGGTGATCTATCAAAACGCGATCATGCAGGTGATCCAATACGATCCGATGACGGAAATGGTCGCGAAACGCCCTCTCCTTATCTTTCCGCCGTGGATCAACAAATTCTACATTCTCGACTTGCAGCCGGCGAACTCCTTCATCCGCTGGATGGTCGAGCAAGGCCGGACCGTGTTCGTCGTGTCGTGGGTCAATCCTGGACCGGAGCTTGGGCGCAAGACCTTTGAAGACTACGTCAAGGAAGGCTGCTTCGAGGCGCTCGACGCCGTCAGACTTGCGACCGGCGAAACGGAAGTCGACGCGATCGGCTACTGCATCGGCGGGACGATGCTCGCGACGGCGCTCGCCTTGATGGCGAAGCGCGGCGACCGTCGCATCCGTTCAGCGACGTTTTTCACGGCGCAAGCCGACTTCAAGGAGTCGGGCGACCTCCTGCTATTCGTCGACGACGAACAGCTCGACGCCATCGAAAAGCAGATGGACGCCGCTGGCGGCGTCCTGGAGGGTCGCGCCATGGCGACGACCTTCAACATGCTGCGCTCGAACGATCTTATCTGGTCCTTCGTCATCGACAACTACATGAAGGGCAAGGACCCGGCGAAGTTCGATCTCCTCTACTGGAATTCCGACGCGACGCGGATGCCGAAGAACGTGCACCTCTTCTATCTCCGCGAGTTCTATCAGCATAACCGCCTCGCAAAGGGCGAGATGGTCATTGACGGCGAGCGCCTCGATCTCGGCGAGGTCGACATTCCGATCTTCATGCAAGCGGGCGAGACCGATCACATCGCGCCGCACAATTCCGTCTACAGAACGGCGCGGCTTTTCGCGTCGAAGGACAAGGCGGACGTCACCTACATGCTCGCAGGATCCGGCCACATCGCGGGCGTCGTCAATCATCCCGACCGGAAGAAATACCACCACTCGATCAACGAGGCGCTGCCGGCGACGGTCGAGGAGTGGAAAGCCGGCGCCAAGCGGCGCCCGGGGTCCTGGTGGCCCTATTGGATGGAGTGGCTCAACAAGGTCTCGCCGGGCAAAGTCCCGGCGCGCCGCCCGGGCGACGGCGCGCTCGCGCCGATCGAAGACGCGCCCGGAAGCTATGTGAAGGTGAAGGCCTGACGGTCGGCGAGCCGGTCGGCGCGATCCTCGCCCCCGTTCGTTGACGTTGAAGCGCAAGACGCGCCGACGGGGAACGGCTTTCGCGGCGGCCTTGCGCATAGCCAACGCGCCCGGCGTCCCTTATAGGCTGGCGGCGCCGCGCCCGTCTCCATGTCCCTCGTTCCTTCCCTCCGCGTTTTTCGCCATCGCGCTTACGCCCATTACTGGGTGATGCGCCAGCTCCTTTCCGGCTCGCGCCAGATGCAGGCGGTCGCGATCGGCTGGCAGGTTTACGATCTCGCGCGCCAGACGCGCAGCGTTGAAGAATCCGCCTTCGTTCTCGGGCTCGTCGGCCTCGCGCAGTTTCTGCCGGTGCTGGTCTTTTCGCTTGTCGGCGGACAGGCGGCGGATCGCTTCGACAGGAAGATGATCCTCGTCGTCAGCAATCTCGGGCGCGTTGTCGCCGGGATTGTTCTTGTCGCCAGCGTCGCGATGCCGGCGGACGAGGCGCTCCCTGTCGTCTTCGCGATGTCTGTCGTCATGGGCGCGGTCAACGCCTTTGCGCCGGCGGCGTCGAACGCGCTCTATCCGACGCTTGTGCCGCGGGAGGACCTCGCACATGCGATCGCCTGGAACTCGCTTGGCTTTCAGGTGTCGGCGGTCGCGGGCCCCGCTCTCGGCGGTCTCCTTTACGCTTGGGGCGGCGAAGTCGTTTACGCCGTTTCGACGACGATGGTCGCCGGCGCGATCCTCGCGATCGCGACCGCGAAGACGCCGAAGCAGGAACCGGTCGCCAATGCGCGCGGCCTTGCGATGGCGATCGAGGGTCTTCGCTATGTCCGCGACAACAAGATCGTTCTCGGCGCCATTCTCATCGATCTTGTCGTCGTCTTTTTCGGCGGCGCGACGGCGCTGCTGCCAGTCTTTGCGCGCGATGTTCTTCATACTGGCGCCGACGGCCTCGGGCTCTTGCGCGCCGCGCCCGCTTTCGGCGCGGCGATCGTCGCGCTCGCCCTCGCCTTGCGCCCGCTCGAGCGCAAGGTCGGTCCGTGGATGCTGTGGTCGATCGTCGTCTATGGCGCGGCGACGCTCGGCTTCGGCGTCTCGAAGGTCTTCTGGCTCTCAATGGCGATGCTCGCCGTCACCGGCGCCGCCGACATGATCTCCGTTTACGTGCGCCAGGCGCTCATCCAGTTCGCAACGCCCGACGCGATGCGCGGCCGCGTCGCGTCGGTCTCGTTCATGTTCATCTCGGCGTCGAATGAACTCGGAGAATTCGAGTCCGGGATCGCCGCGCGATTCCTCGGGCCCGTCGGCGCCGTCGTTCTCGGCGGGACGGTCGCGATCGCGACCGCGCTCGCCTGGTTCCGGCTTTTTCCGCAGATGGCGACGGCCGACCGCTTCGAAGAGCCGGCGATCCTCGTGTCGGAGCCCGAAAGGCTCGAGCCGAGGATCGAGACGAAATCAGGCGCCTGACGCGGCTTTCCTTTTGGCGCCGACTTCTTTCATGAACGCCCAAACCGCAGCTGAAATCGGCGATTTTACTTCTCCGCTCCATTCGTCCATGCGATCCCAGAAGCGGGCGGCGCCTTTCATCATGTCCGGCGTCGCCATTCGGGTGAAGGGTTCAAGGAGCTTGTTCCACTCGTCGAGGAAGGCTTGCGCCTTATTCGACGCCGGATCGAGCGGCAGCGCCGCTTCGATGCGCCCTGCAAGGTCCGACCACGCCTGCGCATAGCCCGCCTGATCGAAGCCGGCTTCTTTGGCCATCTCAGACTTTTTCGCGCGCCACACGGCTTGCTCTTCGGGCGTGTAGTAGCGCTTGATCACATTCTTCCACTTTTCTTCTTCCATGGTTCTTTCTCCTGTCCTGATGAGCGCGCACAGCGTTGCGGCGTCGACGCCGGCGCCCATTGCGAGCTGGGTCCTGACCGAGGAAAGAAGATTGACGGCCGTCTAAATCGCGCCGCGCTCGGCGCTCAACGCTTCAAGTTGCGCGTCGACAAGCCTTGCAAGATCCGCCTTGCCTTTGAGCAGCGCCCGGATTTGCGCGACCTTGAAGCCGGCGCGACGAAACGCCGTCACCTGCGCCAGCAGTTCAAGATCGCGCGCGAGATAGAAACGCCGGCCCGCCGCCGTCCGAGACGGGGCGAGCAGGCCTTCCTTTTCATAGTGACGGAGCGCGCGCTCGGTTAGGCCCGTGCGCGCCGCCACTTCGCCGATCGTCAATGCATCGTCCTTGGTCATGACCGACCGCTAGCACTTGACGCTGCGTCAGGAGCAAGGCCTTTTCAGTCGACGACGGCGTCATGCCAGGATTTGTATCGTCCCTGACCGAGAACAGCGGCCTGAACCTGCTTGTGCGCCGCGTTAAGCGCGTCCGTCGCCTGCGTGTTCGGGTGGACGGGCTTTCTGAGCGGGCGCTTGCCGGGCGGCAGGGCGATGATCTCGGCGATCGCCCGCGGCACGTCCATCGGATCGGTCTGATAGACGCCGCTCAGCATCCCGCTCGCCATTTCGATGTGGCCGGCGTAGGCGGCCTTCCGCTCCTCATCCGCGCTTTCAAGCAGCGCGTCGAAATATTTCGCGCCGTTCTCCCAGATCTTCGTCGGATAGCCGCCCGGCTGGATGATCGTCACTTCGACGCCGAACGGGGCGAGTTCATAGGCCATCGTCTCGAACATCGCCTCGACCGCGAACTTCGTCGCGCAATAAGCGCCGATATTCGGGAGGACGAGACGGCCGAGCTGCGAGGAAACCTCGACCAGCAACCCCTGTCGCCGCGCCCGCATTTTCGGCAGGGCCGCGCGGGCGATCCGCTGATAGCCGAAGAAATTCACGTCGAAGGCGCGCTGGAGGTGATCGAGATCGTAAAGCTCGGTCGGTCCGCCGACGCCGATGCCGGCGTTGTTGAGAACGGCGTCGAGCGCGCCGCCGGCGATCAACTCGGCTTTCGCGACGCCGGCGGCGACCTGCGCGTCCTTTGTGACGTCGATTTCAACGACCGCGAGTTTTAGCTTTTCGCGCGAGGCGATGTCCTGCAGTTCCTGCGCCTCGGGGCGCTTGCCGCCCTTGAGATTGCGCATCGACGCGATGACGTTGGCGCCCGACCGGGCGAAATGGAGCGCGGCGAGGCGGCCGAAACCGGAACTCGAACCCGTTATGAGGATCGACTTCCCGCCAAGATCAATCGGCGCCGGCCCGGCCGCCGAAGCCGGCGCCGTCGCAATCGCCGCGCCTGCAAGCGCCGCCGCGCCAAGGACGTCGCGCCTGTTGATTTTCAGACTATCGCTCATGTCCAATCTCCCGATCGCTGGAGGGCGAAGATGACAGTTTCGTTTTCCGCATGCTAGGCGTCGACCAGATGAGCGAGCGCCGCATGACATCGACAGACCTGCAACTTTATCTCGACCGCATCGGGGTTCACGGGACTGTGAGACCGGACCTTGACGGCCTGCGTCGGGTGCACCGCGCGCACGCCGAGAGCCTCACTTATGAGAATCTCGACGTGCAGCTCGGCGTTCCGGTGACGCGCGACGCGCGCGCGAGCTTTGACAAAATCGTCCGGCGCGGCAGAGGCGGCTGGTGCTACGAGATGAACGGGCTTCTCGGCTGGGCGCTTGAGGAGATCGGCTTCGACGTGACGCGGCTCGCCGGCGCCGTGATGCGCGGCGCGTTCGGCGACGCCATTACCGGAAATCACCTCGTGCTTCTGGTGCGCCTTGAGGGAAAGACCCTGATCGGCGACGTCGGCTTCGGCGACGGCCTCATTGAGCCGGTCCCCCTCGAAGAGGGCGCAACCAATGGCAACCCGTTCGACTGTCGGCTTGAACGCCTCAGCGGCGGCTGGTGGCGCTATCACAACGATCCGCGCACGGGCGGCCCCAGTTTCGATTTCAATCCCGATGTTGCGGATGAGGGATTGCTCGAGTCTCTTTGTCAGTTCTTGCAGCGCGATCCTGCTTCGCCTTTCGTGCAAAATGCAGTCGTCCAGCGATGGAAAGACGGCGCCCACTGGTCTTTGCGCGGCCGCGTCTTGCGCGTCTTGACGCCCGCCTGCGAGGAGAAGTCCCTCGTCGCGTCGGCGGAGGAGTATGTCGGGACGCTGAAGTCGGCGTTCAATCTCGACCTTCCGGCGGCGGCGAGCCTGTGGCCGAAAATCTGCGCGCGCCATGAGGAATTTTTCGCGGACAAGGATCCGCTGAACGAAGCGCCGGCAATGTCCGTCGATGACGTCAGGGCGGCTTTCGCCCGGCGAGAATGAGGCCGGCGACGCCCAGGATGAACGCGCCGCCGGTCAAGGGCGACAGGAGCGCCGCGCCGCCTGCCGAAGCGATACAGCCCTGAAGGTCGCCGTGAAGCTCGCTTGCGCAAAACCAGATGCTGTAAGCGACAAACGCCGTCGCCAGGATCATGACGACGATCGACGCCCATCCGATCAGCTGTCGAATCCGCATGGTTTTCCCCTAACCTGTTGAAATATAGCGCGAAGCAAGCCGCGGAGCCTGATGATCTTGCGC
>JACADX010000045.1 GCA_013389125.1 Parvularculaceae bacterium
ATCAAATCGTTCTACGTACCCCGCTCAAACCCCGACGGCTACTCGCTCAACCTCAACTGCATGGACCGCACACAGTTCAAGTCCGTCGAAAGCCGAGCGTTCGACGGCAGGAACTGGGAAGCGCATGCGGGCGAACTCGCGCACTTGTCGAAAGAACCGTGAGCGAGAACCTCAACCGGCTTCTCTTCGAAATCCGCGCTTGCCGCCATTGCATTGAAGCGCCGCGGGGCGCGCCGCTGCCGCATGAACCGCGCCCGGTCCTGCAAGTCGCTTCGAGCGCGACGCTCGCGATCTTCTCCCAGGCGCCCGGCGCGCGCGTTCATGAAAGCGGCCGTCCGTTCACGGACGCTTCGGGCGAGCGCCTGCGCGATTGGCTCGGCATCGGGCCGGACGTCTTCTACGATGCGGCAATGGTCGCGATCGTGCCGATGGGGTTTTGCTTTCCGGGCCATGACGCGAAGGGCGGCGACTTTCCGCCGCGCAAGGAATGCGCGCCGCTCTGGCGCGCGCGCGTCATGGCGGCGCTGCCGAACATTCAAGTTTCGGTGCTCGTCGGATCTTACGCTCAGAACTGGCACCTCAAGGGCCGGGCCGCAGCACGCCTCACCGAAACGGTGTCGCGCTGGCGGGACTACGCGCCGAGCTGCTTTCCGACGCCGCATCCCTCGTGGCGCAACAACGCATGGCTGAAACGCAATCCCTGGTTTGAGGCCGAACTCCTGCCCGCGCTGCGGCGCGCTGCGGCGGCGGCGACGTCGCCCGAGGGCGCCCGCCTTGAGAGATCGGCATGTTGACGGGAATAGGGAGGGCGGGTCGTCATATGGCGCGCGCCCCTAGCGCCTGGAAGTCCGGCGCGGGGGATTAAGGCGTATCGGATGCGCGTCGCTGAAAGCCCGACCAAAGACCTTTCTATTCGGCTCGCCGGGCCTGGCGACCTTGATGCAATTGAGCGACTCGAGCGGGCGTCCTTTACGCGGGACCGCTTTCCGCGGCGCAATTTGAGGCGTCTCCTTTCGCGCAGCTCGGCGGCATTCTTGATCGCCGCCGTCGGCGGCGATGAAGCCGGTTACGCCATGGTGCTCTATCGCCGCGGGGCGGGGGTGGCCCGACTCTATTCGATCGCCGTCGATCCGGCTTTTCGCGGCAGGGGCGTCGCGGCCGCGCTGATTCGCGCCGCGGCTCGGTCAGCGCGCGAAAAAGGGGCGGCGCGCCTGCGCCTTGAAATGCGCCCTTCCAACATGGAAGCGATGCGACTATATGAGCGCGCCGGGTTTACCTTTTTTGAGCGAAAGGCCGGCTATTACGCCGACGGCGAGGACGCGATCCGCATGGATCTTGTCGTTGGTTCCGGCGAAGAGGGCGGCGGGGGCGCCCCCCAATGAGTGAGAAGTTGTGAGCGACTGGCTCATTCTTGTCGAATATACGGGCGACCTCGCGCAACATGAAACGCCGCACAAGGTCATGCGCATCAGGGATTACCTGACGACGCCGAACCTCTTCACCGGTCGCCGCCCCAACATTATCAACCTGGCGCGCTCTTACGCCTATCAGAGCGAGGGCTATTACGCGTCGCTGCTCGCCGAGGCGCGCCGCCACCGCGTCGCGCCGACCGTGCAGGCGATGGTCGAGCTGCGCCAGAAATCGCTTTATCAGCACGCCGTCCCCGAACTCGAAGCGGCGATCCAGCGCGACATCGAGGCGGGCGCAGCGCCGATCGAGAAGATGCTCGCCGCCTTCACGATGACGCAGCCGCGCGGCTATGAGCGGTTCGCAAAGCTGCTTTTCGACTGGTTCCGCGCGCCTCTCATCGAGGTCGAAGTGACCGGCGGCGTGAAGCCGAAGATCCAGTCCCTGAAGATCGTCGCTCCGCACAAGCTCAAAGGCGAAGAGCGCCGGTTCTTCCTCGTCGCGCTCGATCAGCACACCGGAAGGCGCTGGACGGCGCCGAAGGCGAAGACCGCCGCCAAATGGTCGCTCGCCGTGCTCATCGACCCCAAGGAGGAAGAGCCCCCTTCGTCCTCGTCCTCGATCAAGCGCCTTGCCGCCGTCGCCGACAAGATGGGCGTCGAGGTCGAGCCGCTTTATCCGAACGAACTCGCCTCGCTCGCGGAATTCGACGCGCTGTTCATCCGCGCGACGACGGCGATCGACAATTTCACCTACCGCTTCGCGCGGCGCGCCGAACAGGAGGGGATGCCGGTCATCGACGACACCGAATCGATGATCCGCTGCACGAACAAGGTCTATCTGAAAGAGCTCCTCGACAACGCCCGCATCCCCGCGCCGCGCACCGAAATCCTCGATGAGAAGGCGAATTTCGCCGAGGTGATGGAGCGGCTCGGATCGCCGGTCGTCTTGAAGGCGCCCGACGGCTCGTTTTCGCGCTCCGTTCACAAAGTTTCGACGCTTGAGGATTTTCAGGCGACCGCGAAGAAACTGTACGAAGACACCGCCTTGATCCTCGCGCAGGAGTACATGCCGACGCAGTTCGACTGGCGGGTCGGCGTCCTCGGCGGCGAGCCCCTCTTCGCCGCGCAGTACAAGATGGCGCGCGGCCACTGGCAGATCGCCAAGCCGCAAAAGGACGGCGGACTTTCCTTCGGCGGCGTCAACACGATTCCGGTGGATCAGGCGCCCGCTCCCGTGATCGACGCCGCCGTGCGCGCGGCGCGCCTCATCGGCGACGGGCTTTACGGCATCGACCTCAAGGAGAACGAGCACGGCGTCTTCGTCATCGAGATCAACGACAATCCGAACCTCGAAACAGAAGACGAGGGCGCGGTCCTCAAGGACGAGCTCTGGCGCCGGATCATCAACTGGTTCGCCGAGCGCCTTGAAAAGCGGATGGGCGGCATGGCGGCGCCCGTGACCCCGATCACTGCGCCGACGCCGCAGCCCCTCTTCGCGCGCGCCGGCGCGAAATAGAGGGGCGGGGGGCGGCCGATTTGCGCCGGCTGTTCGCGGCGCAATTGACCTCGAACGCCTTCAAGGGTCTATTCCGCCTGGGTGAAGGCCGCGGCGCGCGAGGGGACTTGATCCGTCATAAGCTGGCGCGTCGTCGGCGATCGGGAGAGATCGCAATGAAGATGGAAATTTTCGCGCCGTCCGTCGCGGCGATGCTGCTCGCCGCCGCGCCGGCGGGGGCGCAGTCCCTGAGCGACGCCATCAATGCGGCGTTGGCGCCCAACACTGCCGGCGACAATTGCGCGGCGCTGGGCGGCTCTACCCCGCGCTTCACGGACATCTATCAGTTTGAGGCGCCGCCGCTCAATATTCCCGATTCGGTCGACGTCACGAACGGAGAGACCGGCACAACGGTCACCTTGGCGGCGCCGGTAATAGCGCCTGACGGCACAGGCCGGGACTTCGTTGTGAGACGGAGCGATGTCGTCACGCTTGATCCTGCTGTGGCGAATGCGATGTCGGAAGAGGAGCTATTTGCGTTTCTCCATCAGACGGGCGTGCAACGCGTCGTGATATCGCGTTTTGCGTCGGGAAATTTCGGCGCCGGTCTTGGCGGGCTATGCCAGAGAATCGTCGAAGCGCGCGTCAACCAGAACGGCAACACTGGCGCCTCGGGCGGCTTCGCGGGCGGATCAAGCAGCGCCTCCGGGCGGAGCGTATCGAGCCTTTCGTCGGCGCGCGAACAATCCTCAAAGCAGAAAAAGCGCAAGAAGAAGAAATCCGGCCGCGACAGCTCCAATGAGGACGGCTATGTGCGCCTTGCGAGCGCCGATGGCGGCGTCGGCCTTGTCGCGGACGCGGCGGGCGTCGGGCCGTTCGGGGTTCAAACCTTCATCGATCTTCGCGGCGGCTATACCGATATCGACCGAGACTCGACAGCCCTTGAAAGCGGCTTTGACGGCCGCTCGATCTGGGGGCAGGGCGGCGTCACGGCGCAGATGTCCGAAAATTTCGCGATCGCCGGCGCCTTCGCCTACAGCGACGCCAAAGGCGATTTCGACGCATCGGCTGCGAGCGGCGGCGCTAACGGCTTTGAGGAAAAGACCTATACGGGAAGCCTGTTCCTTCTCGCCTCGCTGCCGTTCGGGCCCGGCCTCTCGCTCGACCTTTCGGCCGGCGGATTCTTCGGCGCCGGCGACGGTGAAATTGAGCG
>JACADX010000219.1 GCA_013389125.1 Parvularculaceae bacterium
CCGAGGAGACTGTCATTGTCTTCGTCGCCTTTGAGCGTGTCATGGCCGTCGCCGCCGTCGAGCGTGTCATTGCCGGCGCGCCCCTTAAGGAAGTCGTCGCCGCCCGCGCCGACAAGCGAGTCCGCGCCAGGGCCGCCCTGCAGCGCGTCATCGCCCGCGCCGCCGGTCTGGCCGCCGCCGGTGACGAGATAGATTTCGTGATCGCCGACGACGACATTCGCCGCGTCGACGCCCAAAAGCGTCACCGTCGATCCGTTGAGATTGTTGGAAAGAACCGCGTCAGCGCCGTTCTGCGCGACAGACCAGTTCGAAAGGATGAGCCCTGATTCCTCAAAGTCAATCAAGTCGCCGGCGCTGAAATCCGTAATGACGTCGTTCCCGAAATCGAGATCGTCGATTTCGAATTCGTCGCCGTCAGCGCCGCCGGTCAGCACGTCGTCGCCCAGCTCGCCCTCAAGCTTGTCGGCCCCGGCGCCGCCGTCAATCGTGTCATTGCCGATGTCTCCGGTGAGATCGTCCGCGCCGAGCGCGCCAAGGAGACTGTCGTCGCCGTCATCGCCGTTAAGGTCGTCGTCGCCGTCGCCGCCAAGGAGCAAGTCGTCGCCGCCGTCGCCCTGCAGCTTATCGGCGCCAAGTCCGCCGAAAATTGAATCGGCGCCGGCGCGTCCGCGGAGTTCGTCATCGCCCTCAAGCCCATCGATGACTTCCGACGCAGACGTTCCTTCGATTGTGTCGTCGAACAGGGTACCCGAGATCATTGCAGCCTCTCTCTCGCTTCAGTTCAATTCAGCGCCGGCGGTCTCCGACGGCGGAGCAGGTCTCGCCCCCTTTGAAAATTACGCTGATTATCTATTCCGCGAAATTTCGCTGACTATGACAAATGTCAAGAACCGCGCGCTAAATCGGCGAGGCGGACGCCGAAGGCGGCGCCAATTGTCGCGATGGCGACACTTTTCGGCGTTCCGGGAATCGAATTCCGGCGATTCTAATGACGGTCTAAACTGCCGTTCACCCAAAGGCGAAATCGTCCGCGTGGAGGGCCGAAACGACGACGCCCCTGATGAGGAGCATGTCGCCGCCGCCGAAATCAATCGTCGTGTCAATTCCATTGTCCGAAGCTGCGGCGAGCACTTCGGCGAAGGAATCGAAGGCGGCGCCGAAACCGACGAGACGGACGACGTCGTCGCTCAGGGCGCCCGCCGTGAAATCGCGGAGCGTGTCGACATCGCCGCCGGACGCGAACACGATCGCGTCGTTTCCCGTCCCGCCGAAAATGAAATCATTGAGATCGCCGCCGTCGATGAGATCGTCGCCGTCCCCGCCAAGGAGAAGATCATAGGCGTCGCCGCCGACGATCACGTCGTCATCGCCGCCGCCCTGCAATGTGTCGTTGCCGTCGCCGCCGTCAAGCGCGTCAAGGCCGGCGCCGCCGTAGAGGCTGTCCTTGCCGGTTCCGCCGTCGAGCGTGTCGTCGCCCGCGGCGGCGTCGACATTGTCGGCGCCCGAACCGCCGGAAACGACGTCGCGGCCGGCGTCAGCGAGAATGAAATCGTCGCCGTCGCGGCCGAAGAGCGAGTCGTTGCCGGGATCGCCCTGCAGCGTATCGTTCTGCGCGCCGCCGTCCATCACGTCTCCGGTGTCGCCGCCGAGAATATTGTCCGCGCCGTCGCCGCCATTAAGGCTGTCCTTGCCAACGCCGCCCGCGAGCGCATCATCGCCTTCGCCGCCAAAAGCGGTATCCGTTCCATTCCCCGCCGAAACGGAATCGGCGCCCACGCCGCCGTCGACATTGTCGGCGCCGGCGCTCGCGTCGATGACGTCGTCATCGGCGCCGCCGGTGATCACATCGTTACCGGCGCCGCCGCTCAGAACATCCGCACCGACATCGCCGAGGAGCGTGTCGCCGCCGTCGCCGCCGACAAGCGTATCGGCGCCGACAGCGCCGATTAGGGAATCCTTGCCGAAGCCGCCCGTCAGCGCGTTCGCCGCACCATTGCCGATGATCGTATCATTGCCGGCGCCGCCGACGCCGTTCTCGATGACGGCGCCGCGGGCGATTGAAATGTTGAACTTAGCGGGACCGTTGTCGGGCGTCGGACCGGCGCTCGTGAACCCCTCCTCGCGAAGGTCGATCTCGGCGTTCTCTGCGTAGCCCGAAAGGTCGAGCGTATCGACGCCGCCGGCGTCCCAGATCGAAAAGACCGCCCAGTCGCCGGCGGAGGCGATATTAAAGAGCGAGCGCCCGGCCGTTGAATTAAATCCGTAAACGGTGTCACCCGTCCGCGTCGTCATGTTTGCGCCGTAGAGGCGCTGCGCGGCGGCGATGTCGTGGAGCTGCGGCCCCCAGGAGAACGCCGGCAGGTTTCCGCCCGTGTTCGTCGAGCCGAAATAGCTCATGATCGTGAACATGCGCGCGTCCTGCCAATAGACGGCGTCCGCGGCGTAGGTCGGCGATCCGCCGTCATAATTGCCAGGATGATTGAGGCCGATCGCGTGGCCGATCTCGTGCGCGAGGACATGCGGCCCGAAGTCGCAGAAGACCGGCGCGGCGTTCTCGCCTTGCGAAATATCGACCCAGATGTCTCCGGCGGCCAATCCAGAGCCCGTCGCTCCCGGCGTCGGCAAGAATGCAAAGGCCGACGCCGGCTCGGTCTCATTCGTGTAATTGCCGAACAGGATCGTCGCGCTGTTCGAATAGCCGCCCGGCGCAATCCGCGTGAATGAGATGTTGGCGACGTCGCTCCAGAGCTGCAGAGCCGCTTCGGCCGCCGCAATTTGCGCCGCGTTAAACGGCTGAAACCCCGAAACGCCGCTCGGCATGCCCGCCCCGCTCGAGCGGAAAGCGTAGGTGACGGAGGCCGGCGTCGCCAGGGTGAACGACCAGCTGTTTTCGGTTCGCGTCAGCTGCGCCGCCGTCTGATCCCAGTTGAAGATCGGCTTGCCGTTCGCCGCAAAGCCGCTGTTCGGAAAGATCGTCATCCCACGCTCCTCATACG
>JACADX010000074.1 GCA_013389125.1 Parvularculaceae bacterium
AAGTTTTTTCGTTAAGCATATAAGGCCCTGATCCGCCAGGATAAAAAAAACTTATCCAACACTTTATCCCCCACCTTATCCTCCAGTTTATCCCCCACCTTATCCCCCACTTTATCCCCCTCCCCGCAGGGGCCCTTAAGATCGTCCGCAAGCGAAGCAGCAAGAGGCGCCGTCGAGGCGACGAGGGACTAGGGATTAGGAAATTGAGACCCGCGATCGACATCAAGCCGGCAGGCGGCAATCGGCGCGCGGCGGCGCGCAGCCATGACGACTTTTCGCCGGCGACGATCGGCGGCGGCCGAGGGGCGCCTTTCAGAACCCGCCAAACGGCGCCGTTTGCGCCTCCAGCCCGCATGCAAAGCCGAAATTCAACGCGCGCAGCACTGCGAAAAGGCGCCCCGCGCGCCGTTCCCATACCGAGGCAGCCTGCAACGGGCGCGCTGCGACGGTTACGCCTTGTCGTCGAGGACGACCGGCGCCGACGTCCCGGGCCGGGCGCCGTAGCGGGGCTCCGCCGTCCGCGCCGCTTCTTCGGCGATGGCGCGAACGACGCTTTCGCTCGCGGCGCGCGCGCCGTCGATCAGGGCGCGCTGGCGGCGCGCGCGGTCTTCGAAGGTTTTCGTCAGGTCCCGGAGCGCGGCGATGAGGCTGTCGCCGGCCGCGGCAAGACTTGCGCGATCGGCCGCGACGCAGCGGATCGACTGCGCATAGGCGGCCGCAAGGCGCGCCTTGTCGGGCTGCAGCGCGGCGATCTCCTGCGGACGGCGCGTCTCAAGCAGCTCATTCTCGCGCGTGATGATCGCCGTCAGTTCCTCGGTGAGCGCGATCAGCGTTTTGACGCGCGTCGTCGCGTCGAGCGTTGCGGTCGTCATGGGAAAGGCTCCGGACTGTCATGGGACTGAAGGCTGATAAGCGACGCTTTGACATGGTCGGCGAGACCGAAGCCGCCGCGTTCGGCCATCGCCTTGGCGTAGGATTCCTGAAGCAGGCTCTTGAAGAACGCTTCGCTCTTGCCGCCGCCGGCGATCGCGGGCGTCTCGACGGAGGAAAAAAGCGGCGCCAGCATCTGCGCGATGAAGACGGCTTCGAAGTCCCTTGCGGCGGCGTCGACGCGGGAATCGGGACTTGCATGTTTGGAGTCGGCGCCGACGACCGCTGTCGGACGCGATCCGCCAATCCCCAGTCCCCAATCCCCAATCCCGGCTTCCATCACAACACCTCGATGTCGGCCTGCAAGGCGCCTGCCGCCTTGATCGCCTGCAAGATCGCAATGAGGTCGCGCGGGGATACGCCGAGCGCGTTGAGGCCGTCGACGAGGTCGCGAAGGCGGACGCTTTCCTCGACGATCTTCAGATCCGCCGGCTCGTCGTCGGCGCCGACCGTCGTGCGCGGCACGACGACGGTATCGCCGTTTCGCGAGAAGGGCGAAGGCTGGCTCACCTGCGGCGTCTCGCCGACCGAGATCGTGAGATTTCCTTGCGCGATGGCGACTGTTGAAACGCGGACGTCATCGCCGATGACGACGACGCCGGCGGTCTCGTCGATGACGATCTTCGCGCGGGTGTCGGCGTCGACCGCGACGCCTTCGACGCGGCCGATCAGCGCCACCATGTCGCCGTCAAAGCCCTGCGGGCGATTGAGCTTTACGGTGCCAGGATCGGCGACCGACGCCGTTCCGGCCCCGAGCGCGGAATTGATCGCGGCGCTGATGCGGCCTGCGGTCGTGAAGTCGGGATTTCTGAGCGCGAGGCGAACCGATTGCTGAGCGGCGATGTCATAGGAAATTTCGCGTTCGACGACGGCGCCGTTGGCGATGCGCCCGTTCGTCGGCACGCCGCGGGTCAGCGACGCCGCTTGCCCGCGCGCCGCATAGCCGGCGACCGCGAGCGAGCCTTGCGCGACGGCGTAGACCTCGCCGTCGGCGCCGTAGAGCGGCGTCACGAGAAGGACGCCGCCTCTAAGGCTCTCGGCGTCGCCGAGCGCCGAAACCGAAACGTCGATGCGCGCGCCCTGCGTCGCGAAAGGCGGCAGGTTCGCGGTCACCATGACTGCGGCGATATTCTCGGTGTCGAGCGCTTCCGAGCGGATGTTAACGCCCATGCGTTCGAGCATCGAGACGAGGCTCTCGCGCGTGAACGGCGTGTTGCGGATGCGGTCGCCGGTGCCGTCGAGGCCGACGACGAGGCCGTAGCCGATCAGCATGTTCTCGCGCACGCCCTCGACGTCCGCGAGGTCCTTGATGCGCGTCGCCGAACGCGCCGGCCCGATCGAGGCGGAAAGGGTCAGCGTCAGGAGAAACGCAAACAGGAAGAATTTCGAGAAACTGCGCACGTCGACCTTTTGATGCCTCGCCCGCGGAATTGGGCTGCGGGGTTAGAGCGAGAGGCGTGCCAACGGGCGGCGCGCGCGCGAAACGCCGAAATAGCCATTGATTACAGGCGATTGCGTTTCGGCGAGGACGGCGGCGGCGGGGCGCGGCGGCGGCCCGGGCGGAAACTGCTGCCGGGAAATTCCTGCCGGCTTAACGAAGGGTTTATGCGAGCGGCGATAAAAATCGCGCGACGCGGCAGTCGATTGGTTTGTGCAAGGATGATCAAGGTCACAGGCGGCAGAGGCGCCGGCGGCGCGCGCGGACCGCGCGACGTCCCTTCGTCGCGGCCCGCGCCTGCCGCC
>JACADX010000189.1 GCA_013389125.1 Parvularculaceae bacterium
CCCCCCCCCCGCGTCGGGTCATGACGCGTTCGAGATTTGCGAATTTTGGACCTTGATGCGCCGCCGGTTTCCTGATTGCGTGCGGCGATGACTGGGTTTTTCACGCGCGGACAGTCGGTCGTTTCGGCGGCTTCCATCTTCGCTTCAGGGGCCGCGTTCGGGGGCGGCACGGACCTGTCCGCGCGCCCCTGTCGGAAACGCGCAGCCGCGAGCCCCTAGAGCGGCGTGCGGTGAAGTGTGCGCGGTTCAGCGCGAGTGAGGCGCGAAGCGGCGAACGCCGCGACAAAAATGACTGGAGCAAGCGCCCCGATTCCGAATCATGGCGCGAGCCCCTAGGGGGATGCAGCCGCCGAAGCCCGAAGACCGGGCCCGGATGTCGGGTCGTCGACAATTCCCCCTCAAGGGTCGATACAGGCGCGCGCAGCACAAGGTCGCGAGCCTGATCGAATGCCGAAATCCCCGATCCGCCTTTATCTCGTCGACGGCTCAAGCTACATTTTTCGCGCTTATCACGCGCTGCCGCCCTTGACGCGGAAGTCGGACGGCCTCCCCGTCGGCGCGGTCTCCGGCTATTCCAACATGCTCTACAAGCTCCTCGCCGACATGACGGACGAGCACGAGCCGACGCATCTCGCCGTCGTCTTCGATCATTCGGGCGAAAGTTTCCGCAACGAGATCTATCCGGATTACAAGGCGAACAGGCCGCCGGCGCCTGAAGACCTCGTTCCGCAGTTTCCGCTCGTGCGCGAGGCGACGCGCGCCTTCAACGTTCCCTCTATCGAACTCGAAAACTACGAGGCGGACGATCTCATCGCCTCTTATGCGCGCGCCGCGGTCGAGGCCGGCGGCGAGTGCGTCATCATCTCGTCCGACAAGGACCTGATGCAGCTTGTCAATGACAAGGTCACGCTCTTCGACACGATGAAGAACAAGCGGATTGCGCGCGCCGAAGTGATCGAGAAATTCGGCGTGCCGCCGGAAAAGGTCATCGAAGTGCAGGCGCTCGCCGGCGACAGCGTCGACAATGTGCCGGGCGTCCCGGGCATCGGGATTAAGACGGCGGCGCAATTGATCGAGGAATACGGCGATGTTGAAACGCTGTTGAAGCGCGCCGGCGAGATCAAACAGCAAAAGCGGCGGGAAAACCTCATCGAGCACGCCGACGCCGCCCGGATTTCGAAAAAACTTGTCACGTTGCGGGACGATGCGCCGTTGCCCGAGGCGCTCGACGACCTCAAGATCCGTCCGCTCGATGTCGCGCTTTTGACGCCGTTCCTGCGGAAAATGGAATTCAATACGCTGTTAAGACGCGTTGACGGCGATCATGGCGCCGCCCCGCCGCCGTCCGTGAGCTCCGCCCAACCGCCGCAGGCCGCCGCCGCCAAGCCGGAAAACGCGGCGGCGGAATATGAAACCGTTTTCACCGAGGCCGCGCTTCGGCGCTGGATCGCGGACATTCACGAGCGCGGCGCCGTCGCGATCGACACCGAAACCGACAGCCTTGACGCGATGACCGCCGCGCTTGTTGGAATCTCGCTGTCCGTCGAACCTGGCAGAGCCTGTTACATTCCGCTTGGCCATGGCGCGAAAGGACTCGCTCTCGACGACGCGGAAACGTCGAAGCAACTGCCGCGAGATCGCGCGCTGAAGCTGTTGAAGCCGGCGCTTGAGGATCCGTCGATCCTGAAAATCGGCCAGAATCTCAAATACGATATGCACATCTTCGCGAATGCGGGGATCGATGTCGCGCCTTTCGACGACACGATGCTAATTTCCTACGCGCTTGATTGCGGCGCGCACGGACACGGCATGGACGAGCTGTCGAAAATCCATCTCAATCACGAGACGATCAAGTTTTCCGATGTCGCCGGAGCTGGAAAGAACCAGAAGACCTTCGACGAGGTCGAGATCGCCAAGGCGACGGCCTACGCCGCTGAAGACGCTGACGTGACCTTGAAGCTCCACGCGCATTTAAAGCCGCGACTTTCCGCCGAAGGCAAGGCGACGGTCTACGAAACGCTCGAACGTCCGCTCGTGCCGGTCATTCTCGCGATGGAGCGCGCCGGCGTCAAAATCGATCCCGCCCTGTTGTCGCGCCTTTCCGCCGACTTTGCGCAGCGTATGGCGAGCCATGAAGCGGACGCCTATCGCCTCGCGGGCGGCGCTTTCAACATGGGATCGCCAAAGCAGATTTCGGACGTCCTCTTCGGGCGGCTCGGCCTTCCCGGCGGCAAAAGGACGGCGACCGGCGCTTGGTCGACATCCGCCGACATCCTCGAGGAACTCGCCGGCGCCGGCCATGAACTGCCGCGCGCGATCCTCGACTGGCGCGGGCTCGCTAAGCTCAAGTCGACCTACGCCGACGCGCTTCCCGCCGCGATCAACAAGGAGACGGGGCGCGTCCATACCTCCTATTCGCTCGCGGCGACGACGACCGGGCGCCTCGCCTCGACGGATCCGAATCTCCAGAACATCCCGATACGGACGGAAGACGGCCGCAAGATCAGGAAAGCCTTCGTGCCGGAGAAGGGAAACGTTCTAATCTCCGCCGACTACAGCCAGATCGAACTTCGCCTACTTGCGCATATTGCGGACTTGAAATCGATGAAGCTCGCCTTCGCGAACGGCGTCGACATTCACGCGATGACCGCCTCGGAAATGTTCGGCGTCCCGGTCAAGGGGATGGACCCGGCGGTTCGCCGGCGCGCGAAAGCGATCAATTTCGGCATCATCTACGGCATTTCCGCCTTCGGACTCGCCAACCAGCTCGGCATCGAGCGCGCCGAGGCGAAGGCCTATATCGACAGCTATTTCGAAAAGTTTCCGGGCATCCGCAAATACATGGACGACACGATCGCCGCCGCGAAACGGCAGGGATACGTCGAAACGATCTTCGGGCGGCGAACCTATGTCGGCGGGATCAACGACAAGAACCCTGCGATGCGCGGCTACGCCGAACGCCAGGCGATCAACGCGCCGATTCAGGGCGCCGCCGCCGATGTGATCCGGCGCGCCATGATCAGGATGCCGGCGGCTCTAAAGCGCGCGCGGCTTTCGGCGAAGATGCTGCTGCAGGTCCATGACGAACTCGTCTTCGAGTGTCCGAAGGCCGAAGCGGAGGAAGCGATCGAGGTCGCAAAACGGGTGATGGCGGAGGCGCCCCTGCCCGCTCTCGACCTATCCGTTCCGCTCGTCGTCGACGCACGGGCCGGCGGAAACTGGGATGAAGCGCATTAGCGGCGGGCCGCTCTTGCGGCGCCCGCCCGATTATGGGAAGGGCCGGTCTCCTGCATGGCCACGGCGCCGATCACATCGCCTCGGCTGACCGGCCGGCGCGCGCTGACGCGCGTTCAAAAGCCTCGACAAAGAGGTGGCGCTGCGCATGGCTGCCGCCGATGCGCTCAAGCTGCGGGAGCGCACGCGCGAAATGCTCTGCGGCCGCCGAAAAATCATCGTTCGCGTAAGCGCGAACGGCGTAGGCCGCCGGAAGTCCCGTGTCGCGCCAGAACTCCCGGTATGCGTCGCCCGCCGCCTCGGCCGAACGCGAAAGCGAAGCCAGAAACGCCTCCGTTTCTCCGGGTTCGCCGGCGCGGGCGAGCGCGTAGAGGTAATGAAGATCGTGAAACGGCAGGATGTGCTCGCCGGCGCGGCGGCGCACCTGTTCGACGACGGGCGTCCAGCGATCGCCGACGTCGACGCCCCGCATTTCAAGGCGCCACAGCATCGAGACGGCGCCGATCTGCTCTTGCGGAAACTCCGGCCACGCGCCCCAGAGCCTCGCGTCGTAAATCGAGAGCGCTTCGTCAAGCCGGCCGAGCGCGATGCGGAAGAGCGCCGCGTGCCACCAATTGTGGTCGCGGATGAAGACGCCCTTCTTCTCCCAGGTGTGCGCGCAATGGTCGAGCCACCGCGCGCCGTCGCGAGGCCGGCCTTCGGCGTCCATCACATGCGCCACCGCATGGTGAGCCCAGGCGTCGTCGATCGCGATCTCGGCGGCCCTTAGACCCTCTTCTTCCGCCTCGGCGAGCCGGTGATTTTGCTCGAGCGCGAAGGCGATCATTCCATGCGCATAAGGATGATCCTCAAAAACGATGCGCGCGCGCTCGCCGAAGCGCAAAAGCGCGGCCGCGTCGCCGAGATTGAAAGCGTGATACTGGCCCCACTTGATAGCGCAAATGTCCGCCGGCCAGCGCACCGTCAATTCGTCGAGCGCGCCGAGCGCGCGCCGCCAGTCGCGGAGCGCCCAGGCTTCAACCGCCGCGATGAAGAGCCGCTCTCTGTCCGTCGCAAGGCTCGACGCGGCGCGCATGCGCGCAAGATACGGCTCGGCGTGGGTCCACCCTTCGGCGCCTTCGAAGGCGAGGTGCAGCGCCGCGGCGTGAGCGTTGAGGAGCGCAGCGTCCGGCGCCGCATCGGCGACCGCGAATAGCTCGCGCAAGCGCGATCCGTAAGAAAGAAATTCTCGGACGTAGGAATCATATCCGGCGGCGCCCGCGGCGCAGGCGTTCGATATCGGCAGTCCGGACTGGTCGGCGGATTTCATGACGGCGGATTGAACATGAAGCAGGCCCCGGCGCCAGCAGCAATAGCGTCACAGGCGATAACAAACGCGCAAGAAAAACCCCCGCCTCTTGGCGGGGGTTCTGTCGGAAATAAGCCCAATCTCTATTCGTTCCGCATGATCCCGAGCAGGTTGAGGATGTGCACGAAGAGCGTGACGAAAGAGCCGTAGAGCGCAAACGCGCCGAAGATCGATGCGCGCTCGTTGGTCGCCGAGCCTTCGCGATACATTTCCTTGATCATCTGCGTTTCGTAGGCGGTGACCGCCGAGAAGACGAGGACGACCGCGCCGGACGTCACGAGGCTCATGATCGTCGACTGGAAAATGAGCGCATTGAGAACGATCGCGATGAGAAGGCCGATCGACGCCATGAAGAGGAACGTCCCCATGCCGGAAAGGTCCTTCTTCGTCGTGTAGCCGTAAAGGCTCGTCGCGCCGAAGGTCGCGGCGGTGATGAAGAACGCCTTGTAAATCTCCTGCGCGGCGCCCGCCTGATTGAAGGCGAAGAGCATCGGCGCGATCATCGCGCCCCAAGCGAGGGCGTAAACCCAGAAAAGCCCGTGCGCGGCGGCTTTCGATCCCGAAAAGATGACGCGCGGGGCGAAAAAGCCGATGCCGAGGATCGCAGCGAAAAACACCCATTTGAGAGGCGTGCCGGCGATCATCCCGACGAGGGCGGGGTTCGACGCCACGGCGAGCGAGACAAGACCCGTGCCCGCGACCGCCAGCATCATGTAATTGTAGACGCCGAGCATGTACTGGCGCAGGCCCTGGTCGATGGCGAGCCCATCGGTACGCGCGGTCGTCGCGCCGTAATTCCTGCGGATGTCGTTCATGGAGAGATCAGCCTTTCCCAAGCTTGCCAAAAACCGAGAGCGAATATCGGGATTTCCGGCGGCGCTTACAAGGTCCCTGCAACCAGCGCGAATGGTTAACCGCGCGTAAATCGGGCGGCGAAGAACCCGTCGAGGCCGCCTTCGGCCGCCAGCATCGAGGGAATTGTCCGAAGGTCGCCGTCTCGCGTCAGCGCCGAAAGGCCGTCGATTTCGGTCCGCGTTATTGGTCCGCGCTTGAGGTCGGAATGGCGGGCGAGCGCCGCGGCGGCCTGCTGTTCGCCCTCTTCGGGCTGCAGCGAGCAGGTGCAGTAAACGAGGACGCCGCCCGGCTTGAGAAGACCAAGCGCCTTGTCGATCATCTTCGCCTGCAGGGCGGCGAGAGATTTGAGATCGTCTTCGGTCTTGGACCAGAGAATATCCGGATGGCGGCGGATCGTGCCGGTCGCGGTGCAAGGCGCGTCGAGCAGGATCGCGTCGGCGCGCCGTTCGGGCGTCCAATGGAGCACGTCCGCCTTGATCGTTTCGGCGGCGAGCCTGGTGCGGGCAAGGTTCTCCGCAACGATCTTGAGGCGCGAACCGTCGCTGTCGACGGCGAGGACTTCGGCGCCCGCGGCGGCAAGCTGCATCGTCTTGCCGCCCGGCGCGGCGCAAAGATCGAAAACAAGCTTTCCCCTGACGTCGCCGAGAAGCCTTGCCGGCAGCGCCGCGGCCGCATCTTGAACCCACCAGCGCCCCTCCGCGAACCCCGCCGCGGCGGAAACCTTGAAACCCTCCATGGCGCGGATTGAGCCGGTCGGCAGGACCGATCCGCCGATCGCGGCTGCGACCGCTGCGGCGTCACCTGGGTCCCGCGCCGTCAGGTCGAGCGGCGCTTCGCGGCGGTGCGCGCGCGCGATCGCACGCGCCGTCTCCGGGCCGAAATTCCGCTCCCAGCCGCGCCACATCCAGCCGGGGGTGTCCGTGCGCTCGGGCAGCGTCTCAAGCGACGCAGGGCCCGCCGCCGCGATCTTGCGGGCGACGGAGTTGACGAGCCCCGCATAGCCGGCGGTTTCCTGGAACGCTTGCGCCAGCGCCACGGCGGTTGCGACCGCTGCGTGATCCGGCGTCCGGAGGAGCAGCGACTGCGCCGCCGCAAGGCGCAAAATGTCCATGACCCGCGCCGATCGCTTCGGGAACGGCCGTTCGACATGAAGCCCGATGACCTGATCGAGAGAGCCGCGCCGCCTGAGCGCCGCCGCCGCGAGCGCATGCGCAAGTCCCCTGTCCGGTCCGGCAAGGGCGTTGAAGGATCGGCAGTCCTCAAGCGCCTGAACGAGCGTCCGGCCGCCGGCGACCAATGTCAGGACGTCGAGCGCGGCCCGGCGCGGGCCAAGGCCCGGCGCCGGCTGCACATCGCGGCGCGCCGGCTTGCCGCCGGTTTTCGCCGGCTTTTTCGCGTTTCTGGAGCTTTTTTGATCCATGGCCGGGCGCATGAACCATGGGCGCCCGCCAAAGTCACGCGGCATTTGCGCCGCGCGGCTTTCAGGGTAGAATGAATGAAGAGCGGGCGATGGGGCGCCCGCGGGTTCAATCAGGGCCTCGGTCGGCTTTCTCGGAAGGCCGCCAATTAACGGTGGGGACTTCAATGAAGCATGCAATCTTGCGCTTTTCGGCGGCGATCGCCGCGCTAGCGGCGGCGGGCTCGGCGCTCGCCCAGGATCAGGAATTCATTTCGAACCCGCGCGCCATGGTGTCGAATTTCGACGCCGTCAATCTTGGCCCGGTGCTGACTGAGCTTGGCATCGTGTGGCAGGAGCGCCGGACATCGGACGGCATGCCGTTCATCGCCGCCTCGATCGGCGGATCGATGAATTTCAACATCGTGCCGCTCGCCTGCCTCGGCCCGGACCAGAAATCGGGCTGCGTCGGCGCGAACATCATCACCGTTTACACCGGCGGGCGCGCCAACCCGCAATCGGTTTCGGCGTTCAATCAGAAATACGTCTTCACGAGCGCCGGCGTATTCTCCGACAACAGCGGCGCCTATTTGAGCCGCTATGAGATCGCCGATTACGGCATCCCGAAAGGCAATATCGCCTCCTCGATCGGAAGCTACTTCGCGCTCGCGCAGCGCTTTCGCGACGAGATCGCCGCAAAGACGGTGAGCGCCGACGGCTTCGTCGACGACATGTCGGCGTCGGTCTTGAACGTGCGGTCGGCTGAAGCGGTCGGCATCGACGCAAGCGTCAAAGGCGACGGGACCCTCGTCGCGCTTCACCAGGCGAACCTCGAAGCGACGCCGGAGCTGATCAGAAAGCTCGTCGCTTCCGAGAACGCGCCGAAGAACAAGATCACAAACCTGACCGAATAGCGCCGGATCTCGCCGGAACGGAAAACCCCGCCCCTATCGGCGGGGTTTTTTCGTCAGCTCGTGCACGAGCCCGCCGAGACGCAATACTGGACCTTTGACGACATCCGCGGCCAGCGCGTTGCGGTCTTCTCCATCATGAAGGCGCCGATGACCTTCTGCGAGATTGGCGAGGCGTAATCGTAGGAGGTCTCGGCGATGATCAGCGAGGACGCGTCGTCGAGGAGCGCGGGGTCGACGTCGCCGTCATAGACGGCGCCCGCCGCATAGGGCGTCCCGCCGTCGGAGTCGCGGCTCCAATGCACCTTGACTTCGTCCGTATCCGGATCGAGCACGACGCTGACGACTCTGAATGCGACGTCGGCGTCCCCGGCCGATATGACGTCCTCCATGCCGACGAAAAGGTCGTCGAGACTTTCCTTCGTGATCGACGTTTCCTGCGCGACGAGATCGGCGAGCGTGTTCGCGGCGAGAAGCGCTTTCCGGCTCGCCGAATAGGCGGACGACCCCTCAAGCACGCCGAAAAAGAGCAGGACCATGATCGGCGCGATGAATGCGAATTCTACGGCGGCGAGGCCATCGCGCGACTTGAGGAAGCGCGCAAGCGAAATCGCGGCGCGCCGGCGGCGCCTTCCGGCCGGATCACGACTCATAGGGTTCGTTCCTGAAAATCGACGTCGAGAACATCTTCACCGAACCGTCGGCGGCCTTTTGAAGATTGAGGCCGAGACCTGGATTGAAGCTCTTGTGCATGTAGCAGACGCGGACCCGCACGATGTCGCGCGCGCCGCCGGCCTCGTAGGGAATGTCGTCGACGGCGTCCGGATCGGCGTCGCGGCACACGGGCTCGGCGACGTCGGCTGCGAGCTCGGCGAAACTTGCAAACCGCGCGACATCGACGGTCAGCCGCTCATTGCAGTCGCCGAAGAGCTCGACGACGTCGCAGATCTCCTCGAAGAACGCATCGCGCGAGATCGCGTTCGTCTGCGCCTGTCCGGTGCGGATAAGGCGCGCAGCCTTTGCGTTCGCCGCCTCGACGGCCGATTCGGCGAAGAAGAAATAGCCGGCTTCGATGATCGAAAAGGTCAAGGCGATGAACAAGGGTGCGACCAGCGCGAATTCGACCGCGGAGGACCCAGATCGGCATCGCGCGAAGCGCCGCTTCAAGCCTCGAACGCCGGTTTGTCTCATTCTCGCACAACTCCCGCCGACAATGCCGGCGCAATTTCCCGGCGAAATGGCAAGCAAGATTCGCGCCTTCTTCCTGTCATCCGTCGCCCGCCGAATATGGAGCCTTGCGTCGCAATCGAGATTGAGGGCGCGCGCCCTCCTGTCATTCCCCGCCGCGGCGTTATCGCGCCAAGCCGCGCATGCTTCGGCGGACGCCGCTTTCGGCGCAATTTGCACGATGCTGCTTAACCATTGGTGATTTAGGATCGTTAACGCGCCTTCATCTCCTTGCGCCGCGTCGGCGCTTCGAGGGGAGCCGCCCGGAGCCCTGGCCTTCGGTCTTATGTCAGCCGCCGCACTGCCGTCCGGGGGCGCCTTTTCGCGGTGGCGCGCCGCGTGAAAGTCCGCCGGCCGCGCGGAGCCCAGCGGCAAACGGCGCCGTTCGGTCGCCTCGGAAAGGCGCCTTTCGGCGCGCCTCAATCGTCGCCGGCGACAAGGCGTCATGGCCAAAGGGCGCCGCGCGCCGCTTGCCGCCTGCCGGTCTCAGATCAATCGCCGTTCCCAATTCCCTGATCCCTGATCCCAAATCCCAAATCCCTCGTCGCTTCGCTGGCGTCTCTTTCCGCTGCGATCGCGGACGATCCTAAGGCCCTTCGGGGGGAGGGGGATAAAGCGGGGGATAAGGTGGGGGATAAGGTGGGGGATAAACTGGGGGATAAAGTGTCGGATAAGTTTTTTTTACGGCGGCGGAACAGAGCGTTATCTGGTTAATGAAAAAAGTTCGGTTAACGGATTTTAACCGTGTTTTCGTCGAGCAGAAGATTCCAATTTGCGCAACCCGCGATCGGCGCTCCGTAGGCGGATCATCAACCGGCGGGCGGCGCGCCCCAAGCCGCGCACCCCGGCGAAAGACGGGGCCCAGTCTTCATCTCGTGACCGCCAGACCGAAGCCCGCCCGTCGCCACCGGATCGGAGCGCGCGCTCATACCCGGCTTTCGCCGGGATGGGCGGCGGAAGAGCTTGGCCGACCCGCCGCCATTCCCGCCGACACTCGCTGACGCGCATGTCCGCCCGCCTTTTCAACCAAGGGAGGGCAAAACTGACCGATCGGTCAACGAATGGTCGGCCGGCGTCGCCGGGCTTGACACCATACCAAC
>JACADX010000191.1 GCA_013389125.1 Parvularculaceae bacterium
GCCAACGACCGGACCCCTCCGGTCAACCCGTTCAGGAAGCAGATGACGCAGTCGCCAACCGCCTCAATTCTCCCCGTCGAAGACGCCGGGCGGCAATCCGTCGCCGTGATCGGCGGCGGCCCCGCCGGCCTGACAGCGGCTTACGAACTTCAAAAGCGGGGCGCGTCGTCCCACAAGCCGATCGTGCTTGAGGCGTCGAACGACGTCGGGGGCATCGCGCGCACGGAAAGCTACAAGGGCTTTCGGTTTGATATCGGCGGCCACCGCTTCTTCACCAAGGTAAAGGAAGTCGAGGCGCTCTGGCATGAGGTCGGCGGCGCCGATTTCGTCCTGCGCCCGCGCATGAGCCGCATCTATTATCGCGGCAAGTACTACGATTACCCCTTAAAGATCTTCAACGCGCTCTCGAATATGGGGCCCGTCGAAGCGATCCAGATCATGCTCTCCTACTTCAAATGGCAGGTGAGCCCGTTCCGCGAGGAAGAGAACTTCGAGCAGTGGGTGACGAACCGGTTCGGACGCCGCCTGTTCCAGCACTTCTTCAAATCCTACACGGAAAAGGTCTGGGGCATCCCGTGCACGGAAATCCGCGCCGACTGGGCGGCGCAGCGCATCAAGAATCTGTCGCTGACGAAAGCGGTCCTTAACGCGCTGACCGGCGCCAACGACACGACGAGTCTCATTGAGGAATTCGAGTATCCGCGCCTCGGCCCTGGCCAGATGTGGGAGCGCTTTCGCGACAAGGTGCGGGCGCAAGGCGGCGAAGTCCGCATGCAGAGCGCCGTCACGAAGGTCATCCGCAACGGCAATCGCGTCGAGGCGGTCGAAGTCGCCGATTACTCAAGCGGACGCGCGCGGCATTACCGGCTGCACGCCGATCATTTCGTCAGCTCGATGGCGCTCAAGGACCTCATTGTCGCCTTCGATCCACCGCCGCCGCCGCATGTCGTACGCGCCGCTGAACGGCTTAAATATCGCGACTTCCTGATTGTGACGCTGATCCTTGATCACGCGGATCCGTTCCCCGACAACTGGATTTACGTCCACGCGCCGGAAGTCGCGGTCGGGCGCATCCAGAACTTCCGCTCCTGGTCGCCGGACATGGTCCCGGATCCCGGCAAGGCGTCGATCGGCATGGAGTATTTCTGCCACGAGGGCGACGGCCTCTGGATGAGCGACGACAAGGACCTCATCGCCCAAGCGTCGCGCGAGCTTGAGTTCCTCGGTCTCGCCAAGCAGTCGAACATCGTCGACGGAACGGTCATCCGGCAGCCGAAGGCCTATCCCGTCTATGACGGCGAATATCGCGAGGCGCTCGACATCGTCCAGAACTGGATCATGAGTCTTGAGAACTTCCAGACGGTCGGCCGCAACGGCATGCATCGGTATAACAACCAGGACCATTCGATGCTGACGGCGATGCTCGCCGCCCGCAATATTCTCGGCGAAACGCACGACATCTGGAACGTCAATGTCGAGCGCTCCTATCACGAGGACTTCACCCTCGAGGAAAAACGCGACGCCGCCGCGATCAAGGCCGAGCGCGAGAAGGCCCGCACCAGCGCAGCCGCCTGATCTTCCGCTGTCGGATTGTCGAGGACGCGTCGCTAGAGCGGCGTGCGCTGAAGCGCGCGCGGACCAGCGCGTAAACGCCGCGCAAATCAAAGCCTAGAGCAAGCGCCCCGATTCCGAATCATGGCGCGAAGCTCTAGGCTGATGATTTCGCCAATGTCCTTATCGAATCCGAAGTTCGACCGAGCGCGCGACAAAGGATGCGCGCTTCGGATTCGGGACACGAGCCGGCGCGCCCGCTCATTGTCGCGGATCAAGGCACGCCCGGCCGGTGACCGGATCCGACGCAGCCGGCGCATCAAGGACTCTTACCAGCGCGACGGGCGCCGGATCGGCGACGACGGAGCGGATCTTTGCGCCGGCGATGCGCGACAGGCCGGATTTGCGAATGAGATAGTGCGTCCAGTTGAACGGGCGGACGTCGGCGACCTCAATCGCGCACCAATGGGGACGCCGTCGCGCGACGACGTGCGATTTGAAATAGAGGGCGCCGACGGTCGGCCGCTCCGCCATGGCGATGCGCGAGGACGCCTCGCGAAGGGAGAAGCCGCGCAAGACCAACTGGTAGCGCGCTCGGCTCGCCGTCAGGGGATCGGTTTCGATGGTCTCAGCCGATTGCGCCGCGATCTTCGCAAGATGCCGCGCCTCCGCGTATTCGCCGTAGCGGCTGAAATCGGCGGCCGCCAAGTTGAGGAACGTCACTAGCGCGGCGAAACCAAGCGCCGGCGAAGCTCCCCTCCTACGCGCGATTTCCGCCGTCGCCAGCGCCAGGACAAGAAATACCGCGTAGGTGAAAATCGAATAATAGCGCGGCAGCGCCAGATTGAACGCGTAGGCGCAAACCGGGACGGCGATCGCCGCGGTGACGAAAAAGGTCGTGAACGCGCGCCGCCTTCCTTCGGGTTCGCGCGCCGTACGCCAGCCGAGGCCGGCCATTGCAATCGCGGCGAGCGCCAGAAACGGCGTCGTGGTCGGATAGGTGAATAGGTCCTTGATCGGGCGGACAAGCCTGTTGACCAGCGACGCGTCATCGCCTTCGATCGTGATGACGCGTCCGATGGTCCTGTGATTGACATCGATCTTGTATCGATAAAGCGGGTCGCCGGAGGCGATCGCGTAGAAAACGAGCTCCGCCGCGATGACGAGCCCGAAACCGCAACCAAGCGCAAAGAGCGCCCGAGCGACATCCTTGCGCGAAACCAGCGTCAAGGTCCCGAAAGCCAGCATCAAATACAGCGTTTGTTCGCGCACAAGCCAAGCGAAGCCGCTGGCGAACCCAGCGGCGAAAAGCAGAACGCAGCGCCGCTTTTCCGCCATTGACGCGACGTAAAGCCAGCAGGCGGCCGCGACGTAAAAGGCCTCCGCTCCGTAGCCGTCGAGTTCGATCGGGCGCGCGACAAAGAAGGCAGATGTCGCGATGAACGCCGCAGCGATCGTTCCTTCAAGCGGGCCGACATAACGCCGCATGAAAAAATGGGTGACGGCGACGAGCCCGCCTGCGTAGAGAATATTCGGCAATGTCGCGGCGAATTCGTTGACGCCGAGAATGCTGAAGGCGCCGGCGATCGGAAGTACGATCGGCAGCCGAAGCGACCAATGCGTCTCGCCGAGATTGAACCCTTTCTCGACCCAGTCGAGCGCCGCGCGCACATACCGTTCGGGATCGCCGGGACCGAAGCCGTGCCAGTAGAGCGCGACCGATGCGAAGAACAACGAGGC
>JACADX010000246.1 GCA_013389125.1 Parvularculaceae bacterium
ACGCCGACCCCCTCGACGCGCCTCGATTTCGCGGCTGTGAAGCAGTTGACGTTTGAGGCGCCGGATCTTTCGCGCTTTCCTTCGCTTCGTCTCGCCAGGGAGGCGGCTGAACGCGGCGGTGTTTATCCCGCGACCCTTAATGCGGCAAATGAAGTAGCGGTCGCTTCGTTCCTTGCCGGCGGCCTCAAATTCCTTGAAATCGCCGCGGTCACCGAAACCGTGCTGAATGAAATCGGGCGGCGGAACGGACCCTCGACGCTGACGAGTCTTGATGAGGCGATCACGGCCGATGAGGAAGCGCGAAGACTTGCAAACCGTGCGATCGCCGCTCGCGCGGCGGCCTGATGGGCCAATGAAGGTGTTGCAATCGAAATGACGATCGCCGGACTTTCACTCGACGCGCTGGTGACCCTCCCGATCACGCTGATCGCGTTTATCATCCTGCTTTGCATCATCGTGTTCTTTCATGAGTACGGACATTTCTCTGTGGCCCGTCTACTTGGCGTCCGCGTCGATGTCTTTTCGATCGGGTTTGGCAAGACGTTGGCGCGATGGCGCGACAGGCATGGAACGGAGTGGCGGATCGCAATGCTGCCGCTTGGCGGCTATGTGAAGTTTTTCGGCGACGCCGGGCCCGCGTCCAATGCAAGCAAGGACGTCGAAGCCGAGGCCCATCGCGACGCCCACCCGGCGACGACGCAGTTTCCGCGGCCCGGGCACGAAGAGGAAGTGGCGAGCGGCATGACGGCCGAAGAGCGGTCCGTCTGTTTTCACTTCAAGCCGGTCTGGGCCAGGGCGTTGATCGTCGCGGCGGGTCCAGTCGCGAATTTCATTCTTGCGATGGCGATCTTTGCGGGTCTCTTGATGACCTTCGGCGCTTTCGTCAGCGAACCCAAAGTCGGATCGGTCATGCCGGGTTCCGCCGCCGAGGATGCCGGATTTCAGGTCGGCGACCGAATCCTTTCCGCCAACGGCCGAAAGATCGAAGAGTTCTCCGACCTCACCATGATTACGCGTCTCAACAGCGGCGAAACGCTGACATTCGAGGTTGAACGGAACGGCGAGGTTTTGACCATCAAAGCCGCCCCACGGCGTCAGGAAATTGAGGACGCGTTCGGCAACAAGGCCGAAATGGGCGTCCTTGGGATCGCCGGCGATCGCGCCGCAATAAAGTCCGTTAAATATAAGCCGGCCGACGCATTCGGCGCGGCCGCCAGACAGGTTTGGCAAATCATTCATTCAACTGGGAAATTTCTGTGGCGGCTCGTCGCCGGGAAAGAGGATGCGCGTCAGCTCGGCGGACCGATCAAAATGGCCCAATATGCAGGCCAGTCGGCGCTTTCCGGATTCGGCGATGATGACGCCCTGTCCGAGATCGATTTTTGGACCCGCCTCAAAATTAGCGTCGCCAATTTCATCAATCTCGCGGGGATCGTGTCGGTGTCGATCGGCTTTTTGAACCTCCTTCCAATCCCGGTTCTGGACGGTGGGCATCTTATGTACTACGCGTACGAAGCCGCGGCCGGAAAACCGTTGGGGGTCAGGGCGCAGGCCATTGGCTTCAGGGTGGGAATCGTCCTCTTGGCGTCGTTCATGTTGTTTGTGACTTGGAACGACATCTCCAGTTTTTTTGCGGTCAAAGGCTAGGTCGGCGGCATGCGTTCAATGAAGTCGGGGGTCGGCGCCGTCCGCGCCATTCTGCTTGCGGCGACCGCGCTTTCGCCGGCCGCCCTTGCGCAGGAGGCGCCGGCGGCGACCTCGCCCGAACCCCAGGCGAATGATTCCCGCGCCGCGGCGGGCGCCGTCCCGCAAGCGCCGGTTGACGGATCGCTATTCGGACTTCCCGCCGGCGAGGCGCCGATCATCCAGGCGATCCGCGTTGCAGGAAACCAGCGGATCGAACCGGAGACGATCGCGTCCTACCTCGTCGTTCATCCGGGCGACCGCGCCGATCCGCAACTCCTCGACATCGGTCTCAAGACGCTGTTCAACACCGGGCTCTTTGCAGATGTCGCGCTCGAGATGCAGCCGGACAATTCGCTGCTCATCACGGTGCAGGAGAACCCGATCGTCAATCGGGTCATCCTCGAAGGCAATCGGCGCGTCAAGGAAGACAAGATCACCAAAGAAGTCCAACTCGCCGCGCGGTCGGTGTTCACGCGTGCAAAAGCACAGGCCGACGTCCAGCGGATCATCGAAGTTTATCGCCGCTCGGGACGATTCGCCGCCACGGTGACGCCGAAAGTGACGCCGCTTGAGCAGAACCGCGTCGACGTCATTTACGAGATCGACGAAGGCCCGAAGACCGGCGTCGCCAAAATCAACTTCATCGGCAACAGGAATTTCTCGAGCGGCGAGCTTCGCGGCGCGCTTTTGACCAAGGAAAGCCGCTGGTGGCGGTTCTTTTCCTCCAACAGCAACTACGATCCGGACCGTCTTGAGTATGAACGGGACCTTCTCCGACAGTTTTACGCCAAGAACGGCTACGCCGACTTTCAGGTGATTTCGGCGGTCGCGGAGCTGACGCCGGACCGCAAGGACTTCTTCATCACCTTCACGGTCGACGAAGGCGAAAAGTACAAGGTCGGCGAAGTGAAGGTTAAGACCAGCCTCGCCAAGCTCGACGAAAACGTTCTTGAGAATTTCGTGCCGATCAAGGCGGGCGAAACATTCGATGGGGAGCGCGTCGAGAAGGCCACAGAGTCGATCACCTTCGCGACCGGATCGTCAGGTTACGCTTTCGTCGACGTGCAGCCGCGCCTTGACCGCCACCCGGACACGAAGACGATCGACATCACCTTTGAGGTGAATGAAGGGCCGAGGGTCTACGTCGAGCGGATCAATATCAAAGGCAACACCCGTACGCTCGATAAGGTCATCCGCCGCGAAATTCGCGTGGCCGAGGGCGATCCCTATAACAAGATCCTCATTGACCGCTCCAAGTCGCGTCTTAAAGCGCTCGATTTCTTCACGGAAGTGGAAGTCGAGGAGAAACCGGGCTCGGCGCCGGACCGGACCGAACTCGACGTATCGGTCAAGGAAAAGGCGACAGGGTCGTTCTCCGTCGGCGTCGGCGTTTCATCGACAGAGAATTTCATCGTCGATTTCTCGGTCGAGGAGCGCAACCTCATGGGCCGGGGCCAGACCTTGCGGTTCCGGGTGCAGACAAGCTCGCGCACGCGCCTTGTCGACATCCGCTTCACGCAGCCCTATTTCCTCGACCGGAACCTCGCGGCCGGATTCTCGCTGACCAATCAGCGCACGGATTTCCGCGAGTCGGGGTTCATTCGCGACCGCTACGGCTTCGGGCTCAATACCGGGTTCCAGATATCCGAATATTGGCGCGGATCGCTGCAATATCAGCTCGCACGCGACAAGGTCGAACTCGATCCCGATATTTTCACGAACCAGACGCAGCAGACAGTCGTTGACGGAACGGACATTACAGGCCGTTTCGTTCCCGGCGCCGTCGTGCCCGAGCTGCAGCCCCTGTTCGTCAACAACGCAGGACAGCAAACACTCATCAACACCGGCGTCCGGGCGCGCAATGCGAACGACGAGCCGCTGAGTTTCTTCCAGGCGTTCACCTGCGACTTCATCGAACAAGCATTCGCGCCGAGCTGTCAGTCGCGCGGGAAATTCCTGACGTCGCTCTTGGGGTTCTCGGTCGGAGTCGACACGCGGGACGATCCGATTGATCCCTCTCGCGGCGTCCGGTTTTCGCTTTCTGAGTCCGTCGCCGGGCTCGGCGGCGACGTGAACTATTTCCGGACCGAGGCGAGCGGCGCCTATTATCAAAGGCTCTTCGGCGGCTTTGTCGGAAAACTGCAGCTTCGTGGGGGCTACATCACCGGCTGGGGCGGGGACGACATCCGCCTTCAGGACCGTTTCTACGAGGGCGCCGACAGCTTCCGTGGCTTCGAGGTCGCGGGCGTTGGGCCGCGTTATCTTCAGCCCGGCACGCAATTTTCGGGGCAACGATCGGGGCAGGCGATCGGGGCGAAGCTCTATGCGATCGGCACGGCCGAAATTAAGCTGCCGCTGCCGCTGCCGAAGGAGTATGGGATCCGCGCATCACTTTTCAGTGATTTCGGCACGGTCGGCCTCGTTGACGACGGCAACAAGCTCATCAACGATAACCTTGATCTTTGGATAAACCCGGAGACGGGCCTCAAATGCGTTGACAGTCCTTCAGCAACTTGCATCAAGCCGATCCAGGACGACCTGTCGCTCCGGGTGACAGCGGGCGTTTCGGTGAGCTGGGATTCGCCATTCGGCCCTGTTCGCTTTGATTTCGCCAAGGTTTTGCGCAAGGAAGACTATGATCGAACCGAAGGCTTCCGGTTTAGCGCGGGCACAACATTCTAACCCCAGTGAGGTGTAGGACTATGACTAGGAAGTTTCTGACAATTGCAGGCGCTCTCGCCCTTCTCGGAGGCGGCATCGGCGCCGGCGCGTTGATGTCCGCGGCGGAAGCACAGTCGGCGGCCAAGGCGCCGGTGATCCTGATCGTCGATCAAGGCGTCATTGTTTCCCAGTCGGATGCGGGAAAAACGATTCCGGGCCAAGCGAACACAATCAAGGCGAATATCCAGAAGGAATTTGACGCCGAAGCGGAGAAACTCAAGAAGGATATCGAGAACTACCAGAAGGGCGCGGCCTTGATGTCGGAAGAGGTCCGCAAGAAGAGCGAGCAGGAGCTCGCAATGCGCCAGCAGGTACAGCTTCCGCAACAGGCGCAGATCATGGAGCAGGTCTTCGGTCAGGTGGTTCAGGTCGCGCAGGCGAAGATCCTGCAAGAGTCCCAGCCGATCATGAAATCGATTGTCGACAAACGCGGCGCGACGTTGCTCATCGACCGGTCGGCGGTGATGTACGCGGCGCCCGAGACCGACATCACGAAGGAGGTGCTCGCCGAACTCAACAAGAAGATGAAGACGGTCGAAGTTCAGAAAGTGACGCTCGCCGACGTGAAGAAAAGGGCGGCGGAGGCGGCGGCCAAGCAGCAGGCGGCCGCCAAGCCAGCCGAAAAGCCGAAGAAGAAGTGACGATCTTAACCCGCTAAGACTAAGCGGCCGGTCGCTGCAAGCGCCGGCCGCTTTGTTTTAGGGATAATGCGACCAGACATGCCCGATCCGCGGTTTTTTGTCTCGAAAGGCCCGATTGCGCTTGGCGAAATCCTTCGGCTAAGCGGCGCGGCGGCTTTCGCCGACTGCGCGCCGACAACGCCGATCTTCCGCGCGGCTGCGCCGGATGAGGCGGATCTCAGCCAAGCGCTCATCTATGTCGACGACGCGAAACATGTCGGGCTGCTCGAGGGCAAACGATTCGGGCTTTGTATCGCCGCGAAGAAACTTTGCGAGGCGCTTGTGCGCCGCGGCGGCGGGGCGCTCGCTGCGGCGGAGAATCCGAAGCTGGCGTTCGCTAACGCCGCGGCTGCTCTTCATGAGCTTCGGACATTCGAAAGCGCGGCGAATCGGAGACCGACTATCGCGGACGGCGCGCGTGTACACTCGTCCGCGCAAGTCGGCGGCGATGCGCAGATCGGCGCCGGTTCGCGGATTGGGCCGAACGCAGTGATTGGCCCGGGCGTCATCATTGGGCCGCGGACGGTGGTCGCCGAAGGGGTTTCGATCTGGTGCGCATGCCTTGGCGCTGACGTGAGGGTCGGCGCGAACTCGGCGATCGGCGGACCGGGGTTCGGGTACGCGGCGGGACCTCAAGGTCTCGTGCGCATTCCGCAGCTTGGCCGCGTAATGATTGGCGACGCGGTGGAAATCGGCGCGGTCGCGTGCATCGACAGGGGCGCCCTTGGCGACACGGTCATCGGGCGCGGAACCAAAATCGACAATCTCGTACAGATCGCCCACAACGTTCGCATCGGCGAGAATTGCGTCCTCGCGGCGCAAGTCGGCGTCAGCGGAAGCGTCTTGATCGGCGCAAGGGTTCAGCTCGGCGGACAGGCGGGGATTGCCGATCACGGCTCGATCGGCGATGACGCGCGGATCGCCGCGAAGGCCGGAGTCTTCCGGAATGTTCCGCCTGGCGAAACCTGGGGCGGCTATCCGGCGCGGCCGATGGCGGAATGGCTCCGCGAGACGGCGGCGGCGCGGAGAAAGAAAAAGGCGAGCGACCATGACGATTGAGCCCGGCAAGAGCGTCCTCGATATCGACGATCTGATGAAGATATTGCCGCATCGCTACCCGATGCTGATGATTGACCGCCTCATCGACATCAAGCCGGGCGAGAGCGCGATTGGCGTCAAGAACGTCTCTTATAACGAGGAGTTCTTCCAGGGGCACTTTCCGCAAAAGCCGATCATGCCGGGCGTCCTCATCATTGAGGCGATGGCGCAAGCGGCCGCGGCTTATACTTCTTATACGGAAAATCTTGATGCAGAGGGAAAAATCGTGCTTTTCATGGGCGTCGACAAGGCGCGCTTCAGGAAGCCGGTCGTTCCGGGCGATCAACTCCTCATCAAGGTGTCGACGGTTCAACGCCGGCCGCCGGTCTGGCGGTTTGAAGGCGAGGCGAGCGTTGGCGGCAAGGCGGTCGCGGAAGCGACTTTCGCCGCCATGCTCGCGCAAATGGCCTGACGGAAAGCGGCCGCGCTTATGCATATCCATCCGACGGCCATTGTCGACGACGGCGCAAGGCTTGGTCCGGACGTCCGGATCGGCGCCTGGTGCCGGGTATCGGCGAAAGCGCGTCTCGACGAGGGCGTCGAACTCGAATCGCATGTTGTCATTGAGGGTCGAACGGAGATCGGCGCGCGCACGAAGGTGCATTCCTTCGCGGTGCTCGGCGGGCCGCCGCAGCACCTCGGGTACAAGGGCGAGGATACGCGCCTCAAGATTGGGGCGGATTGCGTCATTCGCGAACATGCGACCGCCAACCTCGGCACGCCCGCGGGGCGCGGCGAGACGGTCATCGGAGACAAGTGTTTCCTGATGACCGGCGCTCATGTCGCGCATGATTGCCGCGTCGGCTCCAATGTGATCTTCGCGAACAATGCGACGCTCGGCGGTCATGTGGTCATCGAGGACTTCGTATTTCTTGGCGGGCTTTGCGCGATCCACCAGTTCTGCCGTGTCGGCGCCTACGCCTTTATCGGCGGCTGCGCGGCCGTGCCGACTGACGTCATCCCTTACGGATCGGCGACCGGAAATCATGCGACGTTGTCGGGGCTTAACATCGTCGGAATGAAGCGGCGCGGCATGTCGCGCGCGGCGATTCACGAACTTCGTGCCGCTTACCGTATGCTGTTCGCCGAGGAAAATTCGTTCCAGGAGCGGCTCGACGCCGTCGCCTCGCGTTTCGCCGAAAGCGAAGCCGTGATGCGCATTGTGAATTTCATCCGTGAGGACACTCGGCGCCCTTTGATGGCGCCGCCGCGACGCGCATGGCCCGTTGGCGAAAACTCGGAATAATCGCCGGCGCGGGCGCGCTGCCCCGCCGCCTTGCGGAAGCGGCCGGCGCGCCGTTTGTCGTTCGTATCGCCGGCGTCGCGGACGCTGACTTTGCGGACTTCTCGGGCGAGGAATGCGGGATCGCTGAAGTCGGGAGGATCATCCGCAGCATGAGGGACGCCGGGTGCGACGCGGTGGTGCTTGCCGGCGTCGTCAGGCGCCCGGATTTCACGAAACTGCGGCCGGATTGGCGGGGCGCCGCGCTTTTGCCGCTCGTGATTGCGGCTGCGGCGAAGGGCGACGGCGCCCTGCTTGGCGTCCTCGTCGAGACGCTTGAGGCGGAAGGTTTTCTGGTCGTCGGCGCCGAGGAAGTCCTGGCCGACCTATTGGCGCCGTCAGGGCGACTGGGCGCGCTTGGTCCGTCAGCGGAGAATTGGGCCGATATCCGCAAGGCGGCGGCGATCATCGAAGCGCTGGGGCCGTTCGACGTCGGTCAGGCCGCGGTCGTTGCTTCCGGACATACGCTTGGAATTGAAGCGGCGGAAGGAACCGACCGCATGTTGGAGCGCTGCGCGCTGTTGCCGGCGTCGGCGCGCGGCGGCGACCGGCGCAACGGCGTTCTCGTCAAGCGGCCAAAGCCCGGACAGGAGTTGCGCGTCGATCTGCCGACGATCGGCGTCGAAACGGTGCGGCGCGCCGCGGATGCGGGCCTTGCCGGCATAGCGGTTGAGGCGGGCGCCGCGCTGCTGATCGACCGCGACGCCGTCCGGCGCGAAGCGGACGCGCGCGGTCTCTTCGTTTACGGCTTTGCGCGTGCGGAGATAAAGGCGACGTGACGGACGCGCCGCTTAAAATCATGCTCGCGGCCGTTGAGCCATCGGCGGATTCGATCGGCGCGAGCCTCATGCGTGATCTGAAAGAGCTTGCGCCTTCGGCGAGCTATAGCGGCTGCGGGGGTCCGCTCATGGAGCGGGAAGGTCTAAGGCGCCTCTTTCCGATCGAACCTTTCGCCGTGATGGGCGCCACGGACGTGCTGCGCGTTGCGCCGCTCGCAATGCGTCGTGCGGAGGAATTCGCGGCGGCCGCCAAATCAATCGCGGCTGACGTCGCGGTCTTCATCGACGGCTGGGCATTTTCGCGGCTGGCGACGACACGGCTGAGAAAGCAGTCGCCGGCGACAACGTCCGTCAAGTTTGTCGCCCCTCAGGTCTGGGCCTCCCGCCCCCAGCGCGTGAAGTTCGTCAAACGCTACTTCGACGGCGTGCTGACGCTCTTTCCGTTCGAGCCTCCCTATTTCACGAAGGAGGGCGTAAGGGCTGAGTTTGTCGGCAATCCCAATTTCCAGGCGGCGTGGCGGGCCCGCGGTAATGCAATCGCGTTCCGCGCGCGTCATAGGCTGGACGATATCCCCCTTCTCGCCGTGCTGCCGGGAAGTCGCAGGCGTGAAGTCACGCGCCTTGCGCCGCCGTTTCGCCGCGCCGTCGAGCGTCTGATTGGAGCATTGCCGGACCTGCGCGTTGTCACGCCGGTCGCCGAAGGCGTCTCGACGGTCGTGAGAAAGGAAATGAGGAAATGGCCTGGGGATCCGATTTTCGTCGACGCTGATGAAAAATACGATGCAATGGCCGCCGCGAACGCCGCTCTTACGGCCTCCGGAACCGCTTCCACCGAGCTGGCGGTCAACCGCACGCCGATGATTGTCGCCTACAAAGTCGATCCGTTGACGGCGTTCTGGGCCCGCCGGGTCAAGACGACGCCCTACGCCTCGATCATCAATGTCGTTGCGAACCGCTTCGTCATTCCAGAGTTCATTCAGGAAGCTTGCGAGGGATCGGCGATCGCCGATGCCTTGCTGTCCCTTTTCAATGATCCTGCGGCCTATGTCGAACAGGCGTCGGCGTTCGATTCGATCCTCAAAGAGCTGGGGGTGGACGGTCCCTCGGCGTCAAGGCTTGCCGCCTTGCGCGTTCTCGAATGGGCGCATTTGGGAAAAAAACGCTCTATGGGGACTGTCCCTCCTTCCAGCGGCCCTGCTCCTTAAGCGCGTCGGCGACTTCCTTCGGCATATAATTCTCGTCATGCTTGGCGAGGACTTCGCTTGCGATAAGGCGCCCATGCTGAAGGCGGCCCTGAACGACGACGCCCTGACCTTCGCGAAAGAGATCCGGCAAGATGCCTTCGTACGAGACCGGCGTTTCGGCGGTCTCGTCGCGAATGATGAAATTGACAGCGGCGCTCTCATCGTCGCCGAATTTGACGCTTCCCGGGGCGACAAGGCCGCCGAGGCGAATAAGGCCGGCCGGCGGCGATGAAAGCTCGCGCAGATCGGAGGGCGTGTAGAAATAGGCGACCGTTGACTTGAGGGCGGTCAATGTCAGCGCCAGCG
>JACADX010000026.1 GCA_013389125.1 Parvularculaceae bacterium
CGCCTTCAAGGCCGGCCAAACCACTGATTGCGATCACAAGCGCCATTCCGCTCTTGGTTCACTCAATGCCGAGCGAGATCGCCCGGCGGTTCAATTGTTCCCGACGCGTCAGCGCCAGGCGGTCCATTGCCTTCCGGAAACGCAATCTCCGGTCAGCCTGGCGCTTCCGATTCTCCAAGGGAGCGAAGCGCCGTCGCGGATTCTTTGCCGCCCTTGCCCAAAGGGCCAAGGCTTCAAGCGCCGCAATTCGAACAGCGCGCGAGACGAGCCCGTGCGCGGGAATTCAAGGCGTGATATGGGCGCGGACCCGCGCGAATCCAAACCACGCTGATTCGACCATGCATTAGCATATTGAAAAAGGAAAGCGGCGGTTAATGGCGACTCAAGCTTTCATCCGCCAATAGCTTAAGCGGTAATCGCGCATTAATAAGGGGCGGCCACAACTTACCCGCGCCGGACGAGCGGGCACACAGGCAGTCACGTGGGAATATTATCTCGTAAATTCAATGTGTTCGCCGCATTATTGATCGGCGCTGGCGCGTTGTCGGCGCTCTCCGGCGCCGCGCTCGCAGCCGAAATTATCGCCATCCGGTTGGGCGAGACGTCCGTATCCGAGACCAGAATTGTCTTTGATTCCAATGGGTTGCTCACGTATGAGCTGACCGCGAGCGGCGAGGGGCCAGGACGGCTCGACATCGCCTTCGATGGTGCGACGCTCTCACCGAAACTACCACGTCAGGGACGAGGCGCTGGCCACATCGCCGGTTATTCGTCGACGGCGACGGCAGGGGGCGCAACGGTGACTTTGGCGCTCGGGAAAGGAGCCAGAATCAAGGAGCTTCTCACTATTGCCCCAAGTGCCGCGAACTCGCGCCATCGGCTTGTGATCGACCTCCTCGACGCGCAGCCGGGGGCGCTCGCCGCGAGCCTTCCGCCGCGAAAATTTGAAAGCATTGCCGAGGTCATCGAGGCGGTCTCGCCGACGCAAGCGTCCTCGCTTGATCCGGTTGCAGCGCCCAGACCGCCGACCCTTGCGCCCTTGGCTCGCCGCCCGGTCATCGTAATTGACGCCGGCCACGGGGGCGCAGATCCTGGCGCGGAGGGTCCTTCTGGCTCTACGGAAAGCGCCGCGACCCTTGCGGCGGCTCTGGAACTGTCGGACGCGCTCACGCAAACCGGAAAATATGAAGTCGTGCTGACAAGGTCAGCAGATGTTCGAATAGCGCATGAAGAGCGATCGCGTTTTGCGCGTGACGCCAAGGCCGATCTCTTCATATCGCTTCATGCGGACGCCCATGCAGATGCGAAAGTGCGCGGCGGCTCCGTCTACACGCTTTCCGATGAAGGAACAGAGAGGTCGGTCCGAGAAGCGCTTGCGACGGGAAACTACGTGGTGCACGACTATAACGTCGGAGAAGATCCAAGCCTTGGGCGCACGCTCTATAAGGTCGCCCAAAGCCGGACTGAGAATGAATCCGACATTTTCGCCGAACTGCTGATCGGCAAGCTGGCCGGGGTGACGCCGCTTCTGAACAACACGCATCGACGGGGCAATTTCAAGGTCTTGCTGGCGCCCGACGTGCCGGCTGTGCTGCTCGAATTGGCGTTCATTTCGAACAAACAGGACGAAACGAACCTCAAATCCCCGACATGGCGTAAAAGGACGATGGGGGCCGTCGTTACGGCGATAGATACCTATTTCGAGAAGCGCTCTGCGGTTGCGCCCCAGGCGCGAAGCGGGGCGGCCGCCTCCCTGCCCTGAGGCTCGATCAATCGGGAGATTTACGGGTATAATTGCCGTTGGGCGGCCTCCATTCCGCCGCATACAAGAACCATGAGCGGCGGCGGCGCGGGCGATCTGAGTCGAGGGCGAGTAATGTCTGAGGAATTGATTTCGAATGACGACGGCGCCGAGAAACTGCGCGCGCCGAAAAGGTCGATCGACGCAGCTAAGGCGGCGATCGGGCGGCTTCCGCTATCCGTGAAAATCATCGGCGGATTGCTGGCGGGCGGCGTTCTTCTCGCGATGCTCGCGATCGGCGCGTTCGGCGTCTACATGTTCAGCCTCAGCCAGGACCTGCCCGACTATGAAGTCCTCGCGGAGTACGCTCCGCCGGTCACAACGCGCGTTTATGGGAATGACGGCTCGCTTGTCGCAGAGTTCGCGCGCGAGCGCCGCTTGTTCGTCCCGAATGAGGCGATCCCCGATCTTGTGAAGGACGCGTTCATTTCGGCGGAGGACAAGAAATTCTACGAGCATGAGGGGCTCGATTTCAAAGGCATCCTGCGCGCCCAAATTTCAAATGTCGGCAACCTTCTTCGCGGCCGGCGCCTTGAAGGCGGCTCGACGATCACGCAGCAGGTCGCCAAGAATTTTCTGTTGTCGAACGAACAGAAAATCGAGCGCAAAATGAAGGAATGGCTGGTGACCCGCCGGATCGAACGGGCGTTCACGAAGAACCACATCCTCGAGCTTTATTTGAACGAGATCTATCTCGGCAACCGGTCCTATGGCGTCGCGGCGGCAGCGCTCAACTATTTTGACAAGTCCCTTGATGAGCTTACGATCGCGGAGGCGGCGTACCTTGCGGCGATCCCCAAAGCCCCCAACAATTATCACCCCGTAGACCATCATGATCGCGCGCTCGCTCGGCGTAATTGGGTCATCGGGCGCCTGTACGAAGACGGCAAGATCTCGGCGGAACAGATGGAGGCGGCCAAGGCTTCGCCGCTCGACGCCAAGATCGCACCGGCGCTCGGCGCGCGGGATTGGGCGTCCGAATATTTCGCCGAAGAAGTCAGAAAGCAGGTCGCCGAGAAATACGGGACCGACGCGCTTTACGATGGCGGTCTTGCCGTCCGGACGACCATTGACCCCCGATTCCAGAAAGTTGCAGGCGCCGCGCTGCGCCGCTGGCTCATTGACTACGACCAAAGACATGGCTGGCGCGGCGCAATTTCGTCGATGACGCTCGGCGATAACTGGGCGAAAGACCTCGAGGCGGTCGAAAAGACGCTCTTCGCCAACAAGCGCCTGTCTGAAGATCTCGAACCTTGGAAGCCGGCTGTCGTTCTCGAGGCGAAGGGCAAGTCCGCAAAGATCGGGTTCGCGGACGGGACCGAAGGCGCGATCGCCGTCGACGACATGAAATGGGCGCGCAGTTACAAGTCAGTCGACGCCGTCGGCCCAGAAGTGTCCTCCGTCGATGACGTCCTTAAGCGCGGCGATGTCATCTATGTGGAGGCGCTAAAGCAAGAAGGAGCCTACGCTCTGCGACAGCCGCCTGCCGTCAATGGCGCGCTTGTCGCAATTGATCCGCACACTGGCCGCGTGCTCGCGATGGTCGGCGGCTTTTCTTTTCATCTTTCGGAGTTTAACCGCGCGATCCAGGCGAAACGCCAGCCGGGGTCGACCTTCAAACCCTTCGTCTACGCAGCCGCGCTCGATAGCGGGTATACGCCCTCCAGCATCGTGCTTGACGCTCCATTTGTGGCGCCGGGCGTCGACAGCTGGTGGAAGCCTGGCAACTACGCCGAGGGCCGTTTTTACGGCGAAAGCACGCTACGCCTCGGCATCGAGCAGTCCCGCAACACGATGACCGCTCGCCTTGCGCAGGACCTCGGCATCGGACGGATTGTGGATTACGTAACGAAGTTCGATCTTTCCGACAATCTGCCGCGGGAGCTCGCCATATCACTTGGGTCGGGCGAGACGACTTTGATGCGCATCACCGCCGCTTATGCGACCTTCGTCAATGGCGGCAAGCGCGTGCATCCCTTTGTGGTCGACCGCATTCAGGACCGGACCGGCGCGACGATTTTCGCCCACGATGCGCGGGAATGCCCGAATTGCCGCAGCCTTGCATGGGCGGAGCAGCCTGAACCGCAGCTGACCGACGACCGCGAGCAGATCATTGATCCCCGAACCGCCTATCAGATCGTTTCGATGCTCGAAGGCGCGGTCGCGAGAGGCACGGGCGCGGCCGTCAAGAAGGTCGTGGAGAAGCCTGTCGCCGGGAAAACCGGAACGACGAACGAATACAAGGATGCATGGTTCGTCGGATTTTCGCCTGATCTCGCCGCGGGCGTTTTTGTCGGGTTCGATATGCCCGAAACCTTGGGTCAAGGCGAAGCCGGCGGGCGCGTCGCGGCGCCGATCTTCGGGGACTTCATGTCGGAAGCCCTCAAGGACCAGGCGGGAATTCCCTTCCGAATTCCGTCGGGCATTCGATTGGTCCGGGTGAACGCCAAGACTGGCCGACCGGCCGGCCCCGGCGATCCCAACGTCATTCTCGAAGCGTTCAAGGCCGAGGACTCAATCACTTCCGCTCCGAGCGTCGACGACCTCAACAGTCTCGACCCCTTCAGCGCCGCGCCGCAGTCGCCCGCAGAAACGCCAAACCAGTCGACGGTGGACGATCTCAACGGGCTCTATTAAAGAGCGCGCGCCGCGGCGCGTCGACGCGGCGAAAGCGAACCAGGATCGTCATGCGCACCGACATTGAAACTCTTTCAGAGCGGATCAAGCGATCGCTTGAGTTGCTGAGGAGGCGTCTTTGACTGGGACCGAGCGCGCGCGCGTCTCGACGAACTGAACGCAAAGTCCGAAGACGCAGGATTTTGGGACGACCCGCAAACCGCCCGCAAACTCATGCAGGAGCGGACCGCGCTCGAATCTCAAATCAATGCAATCAGCGAGATCAGCGCCGAACGGGACGATCTCGAAGTCCTGGCGACCATAGCCGCGGAAGAACGGGACGAGCGCGCCGCTGGAGATGTGCTTCAATTGATGACGGCGCTCGCTGAGCGCGCCGCGCAGGCCGAGACCGAAGCATTGCTTTCAGGCGAGGCCGACGCCAATGACTGCTACATTGAAATACATCCGGGCGCCGGAGGCACGGAATCGAATGATTGGGCGGCGATGCTGCTGCGGATGTATATGCGCTGGGCGCAAAAGCGCGGCTACGCCGTCGAAGTCGTAGACCAGCAACCTGGCGAAGAAGCGGGGATCAAGTCCGCATCGGCGAAAGTCTCCGGGCGAAACGCCTATGGATGGCTGAAGACCGAGTCCGGCGTTCATCGGCTTGTCCGCATCTCGCCTTTTGACTCAAACGCGCGTCGCCACACCTCCTTCGCATCGGTGTGGGTATATCCGGTCGTGGATGAAACAATTGAAGTGGATCTTAAGGAGAGCGATTGTCGGGTCGACACGTTTCGAGCGTCAGGGGCGGGCGGCCAGCACGTCAACAAGACCGATTCCGCGGTGCGAATAACGCACCTGCCGACAGGCATTGTCGTTCAATGTCAGAATGAGCGGTCGCAGCACAAAAATCGCGCAACTGCCTGGAACATGCTGCGCGCCCGGCTTTACGAACGAGAATTGCAAAAGCGCGAGGCTGCGGCGAAAGCGGCGGAAGACGCCAAAACCGACATCGGCTGGGGACATCAGATAAGGTCCTATGTCCTGCAGCCGTATCAAATGGTCAAAGATCTCCGAACCAATGTCGAAAGTCCTGACCCGGGCAGAGTGCTCGACGGCGATCTTGATGCGTTTATGGCGGCCTCATTGGCGCAAAGTGTCGCCGGCGACGCCTGAACGGCGCGCTCCGGTTGAAAAGAGCGCCGCCAGCGCGCAGGGCGCTTCAGTGGAGACCGGCTTTGCGCGCAAAAGGGCGCCAGAACAATCACTTGATCGTCGTGGGTGACAAGGGATCGGCACCCGACGACCCCGGCGGGCGCGCTTCTCCGCCAAGTCAGGGGTCTTACCGCAATGGCGATCGAGCGCCGCTCAGGAACGACGGCGCCTCATTTGCGGCGGAGGAGCGGTGCTCATCTGGCGCCGAGGCTGCGATCGGCCTCGGCGCGGGACCGCCGGGCCGGGTCTTTCGGAAGTCGCTTGCGGATGCGTCGGACAAGGGGTCGTCCGAATGCCGGCAATTGCCTTCGAAATGGGCGCCGCTTTCAACGGACAGCGAGGAATGAAGAATGTCGCCGATGATGTGAGCGGTCGCCGCGAGGGCGACCTGCCGCGCGCGGATCCCTCCTTCGACGCGCCCACGAACGACAACGCTTTCACAGATGATTTCGCCTTTTACGGACGCCTTTTCGCCGACGATGAGCGTCGCCGCCTTTATGTCCCCTTCGAGCGCCCCATCCAACTGGACTTCGCCGCCGGAATTGATGTTGCCGCGAAGGACAACGTCAGCTGAGATGATGGATGGAACGCCTGCGGCCCGCATCGAACTCGACCTCTTTGCCTGCGCGGCCGCCGGCGTCGATGAGGACGAACTCATCTCAACTGCCGGCGCTTTCGCGCGCTCTTCGGTCGGCGACTTCTGCTTAGCTTTCGAAAACATATCTGCCAGCCTCTATAAAACGCAGAGGATTTCTTGGTTGGCCCCGGAAAAGCACTTCGTAATGCACGTGCGGGCCGGTGCTGCGACCGCTATTGCCAAGCTCGCCGACCTTCTGGTGCAGCTTCACCCGCTGACCTTCTTGTACCGCGATCCGGTTAAGATGGGCGTAACGCGTGACGAAACCGTTGCCGTGGTCGATTTCCACGCACCGGCCGAAACCCTGCCGAACGCCGGCGAACTTGACGAGGCCGGCCGCAGTCGCAGTGACCGGCGCCGCCCAGGCCGCTGAGAAGTCAATGCCGTGGTGGCTTGCGGCGCGCCCGTTGATTGGATCGCGGCGGACGCCGAATCCGCTCGTGAACTTGCGGCTGACTGTCAGCGGCGACGAAAGCGGGATCTTGTTCACCGCATCCTGCACCTCGCGGAGTTCATCGACCATCAGCGCGGCGCGGTTGGCATGGCGGAAGAATGCGGAAGAGGCGCTGGCGAGATTTGATGCGTCGATAAACGGCCCGCCTTGCGCAAGCACCATATTAGAGATTTTCGGCGATTCGACGAGATTTTCAGAGCCGACGCCGGTGCTCGCAAGGACAAGGCGAAGCTCGTCAATCTGCTTGGCGGCGGTCTCCTCTAGCGAGGCGAGCAGCAATACCTGCTCGACATAAAGATCCGC
>JACADX010000115.1 GCA_013389125.1 Parvularculaceae bacterium
AGCGCGAGGGTCTCTTCGAACATCGCCTCGGTTTCGGTCGGAAAGCCGGCGATGAGGTCCGCGCCGAGCGCGATCTCCGGCCGTCGCGCGCGGAGCGCTTTCGACAGCGCGATCGCGTCCTCGCGGGTGTGGCGCCGCTTCATCCGCTTCAAGATGAGATTGGAGCCCGCTTGGAGCGACAGATGAAGATGCGGCGCGACCCGCCGGTCGGCGGCGAGACGCTCGAAAAGCGCGTCGTCGATTTCCGCGCAGTCGATCGAAGAAAGCCGCAGCCGGAAGAGATCTGGCGTCTCGTCAAGGATCGCCGCGACAAGTCGGCCGAGGCGCGGCGCGCCCGGAAGGTCGGCGCCCCACGACGTCATGTCGACGCCGGTCAGCACAATCTCCTTGTGGCCGGCCGCGACGAGACGCTTCGCGCCGGCGACGGCGTCTTCGAGCGGCGCCGAGCGCGACGGGCCGCGCCCAAAGGGAATGACGCAGAACGTGCAGCGGTGATCGCAGCCGTTCTGCACCTGCAAGAACGCGCGCGCCCGGTCGCCGTACCCGTCAATGAGATGTGCCGCGTTTTCGCGAACCGCCATGATGTCGTTGACGGCGACGCGCGCGCCTGACTCCGCAAGCGCCGCCCACGCCGCCGGATCGAGCTTTTCGGCGTTGCCGATGACGGCGTCGACTTCCGCCATCGTCGAAAACGCGTCGGGATCGAGCTGCGCGGCGCAGCCGGTGACGACGATGCGGGCGGCCGGGTTTTCCCGGCGGGCGCGGCGGATCTGCTGGCGCGTCTGACGGACGGCTTCATTCGTCACCGCGCAACTGTTGACGACGACGGTCTCGCCTTGCCCCGCGCCGCCGGCGAGGCGGCGCATCGCTTCGCCCTCGGCGAGATTGAGGCGGCAGCCAAGCGAGATGATGCGCGGCTCGGTCATGGCGCGCTCTTTAGCGGCAAGCGAAGCCGGGGACTAGGGATTGCGGATTGCGCGGCGAGCGCCGCTTTTCAATCCCCTGCCGTCAGCTTTCCATCGCCAGCAGGATCGCAAAGCCGACGATCAGGAACATCGCGAAAGGAAAGAACGCGCCGAGCATCGGCAGCACGACGCCGAGCTTGCCGACCGCAAGCATCAGGTTCTCGGCGACGAAATAGACAAAGCCGAGCGCGGCGCCCGCCGAGGCCCTCACAAGCTGGTTCCCCTGCCGGGCGACGCCAAAGCCGGCGATCGCGCCGAGAAGCGGCATCACAAGGGTCGCCATCGGTTTTGAAAACCGGCTGAGGAGCGACGTCGTCGCCGGCTTTTCATCGGCGCCGTCGCGCTCAAGCTGCGCGATCTGGCGGATGATCGTAGCAAGGCTTGAGCGGTCGGGATTGAGCGTCAGCGCGAAGAGGAGTTCGGGGTTCAAGGACGTCGGCCATTCCTGCGTCGCCCGGCGCGTCGCCGAGGCGGTCGCCCCCCCGGCCTCGCGCACCTCGATGAGGCGCCAGACGCCGCCCTCGAACAGCGCGGTCTTCGCTTCGGTGATCGACCGCGCAAGTCCGCCCTCGTCGAGGTCGTAAATGACGACGCCGCTGAGCCTTACGCCGTCCGTCGTTCGCGCCGCGCTCGCCGCGCTGACGATCTCGCCGTCATAGCTGACGCGAATGTCCGTCCGCGTCGCGGAATCGTGCTTTAAGCCGACCGCGTAGTCATTGGCTTCCCAATAGGCGAGGCGCTCCGTCGCGCCGACGACGACAAGTTCGTGAAAGACGAAATGCGCCGTCGCAACGATCGCGCAGACGACGCCGATCGGCGCCAGCACCTTGTGCACGGACATCCCCGCCGCGCGCATGACGACGATTTCGCTGGAGAGATTGAGCGTCGACAAGGTGACGACGATCGCCAGCAGCGCCGCGAAGGGCGTGAACTGGCTGACGATCTGCGGCGCCCTCAGCGTTATATAGCGGATGATCGAATCCGACGTCGCCCCGTCGGCGGCCATGATCGCCTCCGACCGGTTCAAGAGATCGAGCATCTGCAAGACGATGACGAAGAACGCCAGAAGGCCGACGAATCGGATCGCGAACAGCCGCCCCACATAGCGGATGAAGACGCCGCGAAGGTCGTTCATTGCGCCGCGCCCCGGCGCAGGCCCGCATCGGCGCCGTCGATCGGCGAGGGGATGCGGAGCGTGTTTTCTTCGCGGCTCGCTTCGGTCTTCGCCCGGCGCGCCTGGTCGATCGAGCCGCGATAGAGAAGAATGCTGCCGGCGATGAAGGCGGCGAAAAGGCCCCACATCGAGACATAGGGCGACATCTGCCCGAGCGCCGCGTTGACGAGCCCCCATTCCTCAAGAAGCTCGTGATAGACGATAAGAATGGCGACGCCGACGACCGGCTTCAAATTCGAGGCGCTCCGCCGCCCGACGACGCCCATCGCGACGGCGAGAATGGGCAGCGTCAGGAAGGTCAGCGGATGGATGAGCGTCCAGTGGAACTGCGCGCGATAGGGAAGATAGAGGGGGGACGATTTCGCGCCCGGGCTGTTAAGGAGCGCGACGATTTCCGAGAACGTCGCCTCATCGGCCTCGCCCCCGCGGGCGCGGAAAACGGCGATCGCCGGAAGGCCGATCTCAAGATCGAAGGTCTCGAAATCGAGCGTCCTGAGGCGCTCGCCATTGTTGTCGAGGAGCAGCTGGCGGCCCTTCGAGAGCTTCAAAAGGAGCCGCGAAATGTCGGGCGTCGTCGAAATGCCGCCTTTTTCGGCGGTGATGACGGTGCGCCGGCCTTTCGCCTCGCGCATCTCGAGAAATATGTCCTTCGCCTCCTTCGCCGCGGCGTCGACCTTGCCGAGCCGGATCGTCACGTCGTCGGTGATGTCGACGAATTCGCCTTGCGGGATTTTGATGCCGAAGGCGCCGCTCGTCACGTCGAAGCGGATCTTGTCGTATTCGTACCGGGCGTAAGGCTTGATGTAGCCGACAAGAACGAAATCGCAGACCGCGAGCAGGAGGAGAAGGCCGAAAACCGGCCGCATCAGCCGCCCGAACGACGCGCCCGACGAATTCATGGCGTCAAGCTCGCTCGACATCGAAAGATTGCGGAAAGCGAGAAGCACGCCGAGAAACGCCCCGAGCGGCAGCGCGAGACTCAAATAATGCGGCAGGAGATTGGCGAGCATGCGCCAGACGACATCGACCGGCCCCTGCTCGGCGAGGACGAAATCGAAAAGGCGGAGCATGTGCTCGATGAGGAGGAGCATGGCGGCGACGCAGAGCGCGAGCGCCAACGGCGCGGCGACGGACCTCAAGATGTAGCGGTCAAGAAGACCCATCGGTGAATGCGCGGCCTTGGGGCTGGTTAACGCCCGCGTCGAGACGGAGAATTAGCGCCGTCTCTAGCGAATTCCGGGCCGCCCTGAAAGCGCTGGCGGGCTGTCGTCGGCGCCGATCGGCGATGCCGCGCCGGTCGCTGAAGGCTGCGGTCGGGGGAAGGGCGATGCAAGGTGCGCCGTCGCGGCGAACAGCGCGACGTTAAACAGCTGTCCCAATCCCGTTTCCGCCGCCAGCATTCCGGCGACGACGGCGGCCGGCGCGGCGACGAGGGATGAGAAGTGAAGGGCTGCGGTTAGGAACAAAATGTCGAGAGCGGGCGCGAACGGGACGCGGCTAAGCGATAGATGAAGGGCGCAGAACACAAGCCAGGTCTCCATGGGCGCCGCCGGCAACGCCGACCAATAAAGCAGCGCGTGCAGCGTCAACGCGAGCAAGAGCCGCGCAACGTTGACGACGACGAGCTTTGCGACGACGTCCGGCGCGGCGCTCAAGAGCCGGTCGCGGAACAGCGCGACCCCGAGCGCGAAGATCGCGGGCGCGACGAACGCATAGGTGAAAAGCAGCGCCGCTTCCGGCATCGCCTCAAGCGCCAGGCCAAGCCGGCCGGCGAAATACAGCCCCGCGACGAGCAGAGCCGTCGCCGCGTTCGATACGAAGGCCGAAACGATATTGTTGTCCTTCACGGCGAGAAGGACTTCCTCGGTTGTCAGCTTAAGGCTTCGGCGCGCCCACAAGGTGAAAAAGGCCTCGCCGGAGTATCCCATCACCGCGACGTTGTAGACGCGCTTTCTGACGAAGGCGGGGAAGTGTCGTCCCATCGGACGCCGCAAAACGATCGAGTAGGTCGCGACTTCGAAAAGCGGCAGCAGGAAGTAGCGCAAGGCGAAGATCAGATAGAACAGCGGCGATTCTGGAAAGGACGATGCGATCTGGCTCCAGCCGATCTTGGAGAGCTGCAACGCAAGATACGCGCAAACGCCCGCCAAGATCGCATACTGAACGACCGCGATGCGGGCTCGGGCGCGCGCGAGGCCTAACGTCGCGCCGAGACGGACGGCGAAATCGACGGCGAGTGAAAGCGCGCGCAAGGCTCGAATTCCGCAATGTGACGCCGCTTCGTCATGGCTTTTTCCGCGTCGCTTGTGAACAGGACGCGCGGCGCGGATAAAAAACTGTCACACTCGCACGGCATCAGACGCGACGCGGATGAAAGCGGGGCAAGACGCAATGCGCGCATCGCGTGCGCCTCATGCGGAGTGGAGCGTCGTCATTCCGTTCTACAACGAGGAGGCGTTTCTCGCCGCGACGCTGCGGTCGATTGCAGCGCAGACAAAAAAGCCCGCCCGCGTCGTGCTTGTCGACAACGGATCGACCGACGGCTCGCGCGCGGCGGCAGAGGCCGCGATCGCCGAATGCGACGGGCCTGCTGTCATCATCCTCAGAGAGCCGACGCCGGGAAAGGCCGCGGCGCTGAGGACAGGTCTTGCCGAGATCGACACCGAGTTTGTCGCCGCCTGCGACGCAGATACGTTTTATCCGCGCGAATACCTCGCCAAGGCGGATCGGTTATTCGCCGAACGGGGAGAAACGCTGGCCGCTGCGCTCGCCTTCGGCGTTCGCGACGCGGAGTCCTTTGCCGGACGGGTCGCGCGCGCCAAGGGCGCGATCGCGGCCCGGCTGATGCCGTCGCAGGCCCATAGCGGCGGCTTTGGACAGTGCTTTCGGATGTCCGCCTTGCGTCGCGCCGGCGGATTTGATCCCGCGATCTGGCCCTTCTGCCTCATGGATCACGAGATCATTCATCGCGTGTCGAAAGCGGGCGCCGTCGCGCACGCCTACGAGTTCTGGTGTTCGCCGTCGGACCGACGCGCCGATCGGCGCCGCGTGCGCTGGACGCTTGCCGAGCGGCTCTTATACCACACGATTCCGAAAGAGGGCCGCGACTGGCTGTTTTATCGGTGGCTTGGGGCGCGGTTCGCGGCGGGAGGCCTTTCGGCGCTCAATCTGCGCGAAAGGCCCTGGGACGCCCGACGCGCTCACGCTGCGCGCCGCAGCGGGACTGACTCCTCAAGAGACGCATAGATCCCGAACAGCGCCGTGAAATGCTGCTCGGGCGTTCGGACGCGATGCGCGCCGGCGCGCGCGGCGACCGACAACCCCTCGCGGTCGCGAACGACGAGGCGCCGCATGGCGTCGGCGAGATCGTCGACGCGTCCGTAACGATAAGTCTCGCCATAGGCCGGATGCGCCAGATCGACGGCGCCGCCGCGATCTGGGACGATAACCGGCAGTCCCGAACACAGCGCCTCGGCGACGACTAGCCCGAAAGTCTCCGCCGCGCCGCCGTGAACGAGGGCGTCGGCGCTCGCGAGGCGGCGCGCCAGCGAGCGCCTGTTGTGCTCAATGCCGGCGATGAACACTCCCGTCGCGCGCGCCGCGGCCCGCCTGACGCTTCGCCAGGCGCACGACG